>NZ_NQYG01000068.1:0-29113 GCF_002878485.1 Pseudomonas sp. AD21 | reverse complement strand
AGCGTCACGGGCTGCATTCCCACGCAGAGCGTGGGAACGATCAGGTGTGTAGTTATTTGAAGTCGTTCTGGCGCCAGGCTTCGTATACAGCGACGGCCACGGTGTTGGACAGGTTCAGGCTGCGGCAGCCTTCACGCATGGGCAGGCGCAGGCGCTGTTCAGCGGGCAGGGCGTCGAGTACTTCCGGCGGCAAGCCACGGCTTTCCGGGCCGAAAATGAACGCATCGCCCGGGACGAACGCGGCATCGTGAAACGGCCGCGAACCCTTGGTGGTAAAGGCGAATAACCGTGGGTTGCCCAGGCTTTCCAGGCAACTGGCGAGGTCGGCATGACGTTGCAGCGTGGCATATTCGTGGTAGTCGAGACCGGCCCGGCGCAAGCGCTTGTCGTCCATCTCGAAACCCAGCGGTTCGATCAAATGCAGGTGGCAGCCGCTGTTGGCGCACAGCCTGATAACGTTGCCGGTATTCGGCGGAATTTCTGGTTGAAAAAGGATGACGTGAAACATGCACGGCTCCGAAGGTAAAGATGACGCGCATTCTACGCCGCAAGCCGACCCGCGTTCGAAACTATTCCCGCGGGTGATCGGTTCGCTGGCGATTGTCGGTCTGATGATCGGTTTGATGATCGGTCGCCTGACCACGCCGGATCCGAGCGTGCTGCAGCAGGTCGAAGTGACGGACGACGGCCTGGTGGTCTGGTTCAACAACGAACCGAAGCTTCACGGTGAAATCATCGACGGCACAGTGGCGCTGTTATTCCAGGCTGAAGGCCGCTCGCAGAAAGGCCAGCTCAAGCTCAACGGCAAGGACGTGAACTGGCGAACGCGGGTGAGTGACGGCGGGCTGTTGCTGACGGTGCTGGCGGCGCGGCCGCTGCAGGGTGACTGGGCCGCCAGTAAGGTCGATGACCGCTGGCGGCTGGAGATCCATCTCCGAGAGCAATAAAAGCGGGAATCCCCGGCCTGCCTGTACCAGGGTTCCCAAAACGGGGTGGACTTCGCTGAGAGCGTCGGTCCGGTGTAAAGAGGGAACCCCCGGCCTGCCTGTACCAAGGATCCCAAAAGGGTGGGCGCATCGCATTGCGGTGTGCGCCCGGTGTAAAGAGGGGAATCCCCGGCCTGCCTGTACCAAGGTCCCCGAAACGGGTGGTGAATCGAATCACCTGTGAGAGGTATTGCAGGGGGCGTGCCAGGTTTTTATTTGGTGAAACAAAAAAGTTGATCAGAAACACGAAAGCCCCGTTATCCGGGGCTTTCGTGTTTCTGGGGTTATTGTTTATCGGTGATTTTTACTGGCGATCTGAACTGAAGGTTATGCTCTATTGCGGTTCAAAGTGCATTGCTGTGGTGCACAGAGGGCTAACTGTGGGAGCGGGCTTGCTCGCGAAGGCGTCATGTCAGTCACCATCCCGTGCAATGACACAGCGCTTTCGCGAGCAAGCCCGCTCCCACATTGGATCTTTGGTGGTTACGTAATTTGTGTCTCACCACAGGCCTATAGGCTGTTTAGCCCTCATCCCCTTCATCATCATCCCCGCCATCGACCTTCATCCCCAATTCCTTGATCTTGCGCGTCAGGGTGTTGCGCCCCCAACCCAACAACACCGCCGCATCACGCCGACGTCCGGCCGTGTGCTTCAACGCAGTCTCGATCATGATCCGCTCAAACGCCGGCACCGCGCTGTCGAGCAGACTCGACTGGCCACGGGCCAACGCCTGATCGGCCCACTGGCGCAGCGCCTGCTCCCAGTTGGTTACCGGCGCCGAATCTTGTGGCAGGCTCAGCAATTCGGGCGGCAGGTCGCTGATGTGCACTTCGCGTCCGGAGGCCATCACGGTGATCCAGCGGCAAGTGTTCTCCAACTGCCGTACGTTGCCCGGCCATGGCAGGTTCTTCAGGTATTCCTCGGTCTCGCTTTTCAGCAGCTTCGGCTCCACCGCCAGTTCTTGCGCGGCGCGGCTGAGGAAGTGCTTGGCCAGAGTCGGGATGTCTTCGCGACGGTCCGACAGGCGCGGGATATGGATGCGGATCACGTTGAGGCGATGGAACAAGTCCTCACGGAATTTCCCGGCGTGCACCAGGGTTTCCAGATTCTGGTGGGTCGCGGCGATGATCCGCACGTCGACCTTGACCGGCACGTGCCCGCCAACGCGATAGAACTCGCCGTCGGCCAGCACCCGCAGCAAACGGGTTTGCGTATCCGCCGGCATGTCGCCGATTTCGTCGAGGAACAGTGTGCCGCCGTCAGCCTGTTCGAAACGACCACGGCGCAGGTTGGCCGCGCCGGTAAACGCGCCTTTCTCGTGGCCGAACAGCTCGGATTCCATCAGGTCCTTGGGAATCGCCGCCATGTTCAGTGCAATGAACGGCGAGGCCGCGCGCGGGCTGTGACGGTGCAGGGCGTGGGCCACCAGCTCTTTACCGGTACCGGATTCGCCGTTGATCAGCACGGTGATGTTGGAGTGGCTCAAGCGGCCGATGGCGCGAAACACTTCCTGCATCGCCGGCGCTTCGCCGATGATTTCCGGGGTGCGGGTCAGTGCCGGCACCACTTCCAGGCCTTGCTGTTCCTGCGCATGCTGATTGGCGCGTTTGACCAGCGACACCGCCTCATCAACGTCGAACGGCTTCGGCAAATACTCGAACGCACCGCCCTGGTACGAGGCGACTGCGCTGTCCAGGTCGGAGTGAGCGGTCATGATGATGACCGGCAACCGTGGGTGCTGCTCGCGAATCCGCGCCAGCAGGTCCAGGCCACTGGCGCCCGGCATGCGGATATCGGAAATGATCACATCAGGTTGCTGACGGGCCAGACGACTCATCACGCCATCGGCGCTGTCGAAGCTCTGCGTGGTCATGCCTTCCTGCTGCAAGGCTTTTTCCAGAACCCAACGGATAGAACGGTCGTCATCGACGATCCACACGGTTTCACTACGGCTCATGTCGATGTGGCTCCTTGTTCCAGTGGCAGAAAGATCGAGAACGTGGTGTGGCCGGGGTGGCTGTCACACTCGATCAGGCCCTGGTGCTGGCTGATGATGTTCTGGGTGATGGCCAGGCCCAGCCCGGTACCGTCCGGGCGGCCGCTGACCATGGGAAAGAAGATGGTTTCCTGGAGTTCCGCCGGGATCCCGGGACCGTTGTCGATAATCTCGATCTTGGTCACCAGGCGATGGCGGACGTGGCCAATGGTGAACTGGCGCATGGTCCGGCTGCGCAGGCTGATGCGGCCCAGCCGCAGCTCGTTCTGGCTGCTGATCGCCTGCATCGCATTGCGCACAATGTTCAGTACGGCCTGAATCATTTGCTCGCGGTCGATCAATACGTCGGGAATGCTCGGGTCGTAATCGCGCACCAGAGTGATGCAGCCCTGACTTTCCGCTTCGACCAGTTGGCAGACGCGCTCGAGTACTTCGTGGACGTTGCACAGGGCCAGCGACGGCAACTTGTTCGAGCCGAGCATGCGGTCGACCAGATTGCGCAGGCGGTCGGCCTCTTCGATGATCACGTTGGTGTAGTCGCGCAGGCTGTCTTCCGGCAGTTCGCGGGCCAGCAATTGCGCGGCGCCACGGATGCCGCCCAAAGGGTTCTTGATCTCGTGGGCGAGGCCGCGCACCAGCATCTTGCTGGTTTCCTGCTTGGACAATTGCGCCTCTTCCTTGGTGATCCGCAGCAGACGATCACGCGGGTGCACTTCCAGCAGAAGCATGGTCGCGCCATTGCTGAGGATCGGCGTCACCGCGTAGTCCACGGTCAGGGTCTGGCCGGTGAGGGCGGTGAGCATCGCTTCGCGCTTGGTGAACGGGTGCGCCTGTTCGACCGCTTGGCGCAGCGAGTTGAGCGCCTCGGTGGATTCGGTAAACAGCTCGCTGATGAACTGCCCATGGCTGCGCTGACCGCTGATGGCCAGCAGCATCTCGGCCGCCGGATTCATGTACTCAAGGCGCAACTCGGCGTCGAGCAGGATGGTGGCGGTGGTCAGGTTGTCGAGCAGCAAACGGTGGATTGCGTCGCTTATGGTCATCTGGACCCCTTTTGGAGCAAGGCGTGCGCGAGAACTAAGCGCTGATGCGAGGAAAATGCAAAAACCAAACCAAGGCTCCGAAAAGAAGCGCTCAACCCCTGAAACAGGCGTTTGACGCTCGTTTGCGTGGCGTCATGTCAGGCTTGGCGGGTACTTTCGAACCAAAATGGGTTGGAATGTGGGTACGGTGCAACTTGTTGCACCAATATAGTGCGCAAAGCTGAACGGCGTTAGAAGAAACGCAGGAAGGGATTTCTCGGCTCGGGCGGTTTGTCCTTCAGCGGACATTCCGGGCGCACGCCATAGTCTTCGCTGACGCAGGGTTTGACCTGGCGTTTCTGCGCAAGCGAGATGCGCAGCATGTGGAACGGCTGGTTGGCAGTGCGTTCGACGGTGCGGCCCTGCTCGTCGAGGATTTCCACCGACAGGTTGTGACTGCCCCGGTCGATGTTGCTCAGCGGGAACACCGGGCTCAGACCCGGTTCGCCAGTGGCCTCACCGTCCAGCAGCAGACGATAGCGATGACCGTGTTGCAGGCCTGGTTCGCTGGTGACGCTGACGATCAGCTCGCCGGCGCTGCTGCGGATGGTCGCGTCCGGTTCGGGGATCAGAATGCGCAACATGTCGTAGTGGAACAGCGGCTGTTCCGGGGATTTTTGTACAGCACGGATCGGCGTTGCGGTCGTGGGGTTGGCCGACATGCGATTGCTGGTCGCGATGGGGACGCGCTTGGCATTGCCGCGTGGCTGGTCGGTGTAGACGCGATTGCCCTGCGCATCGACATAGGTGAAGACCTCCGCTGAAACGGGCAGGGCCAGCAGGCACAGGATCAGCCAGAAAACCCTCATGGCTTGTGCACCCGCTGCACGGTGAACACCACCGTCGGGCTCTGCTGGATGATCGTTTCGCCGTCGATCACCTGTACCGCCAGCCGATGCTCGCCGCGATCGACATTCACCAGTTGCAGGATCGGCACGTTGCTCGGCTGGCCGTAAGGCGCGTCGTCCAGGACCAGCCTTAATTGCTGCGGCGGTTGCAGGCGCGGTTTGATCAGCACGGTGACGGTAAAGGTGCCGTTGTTGGCGCGCAGGGCTTCTTCGCTGGGCAGGCCGGTCAGTTCCAGCACTTCATAAGCGCTGCGTGACGCTGGGCGACTGTCCGTACTGGAGGGCGCCGGCGCGCTCGGTGCCTGTGGCTCGACGCTGTTGAGCGGCGGCAGTTCCAGCGGCTGCGCCTGCACACCGTCCGGCGAATGATCGCTGTAGACCGTGTTGCCGTTGGCGTCGGTGTACTTGTAGATCTGCGCGGCGGCGGGCAGGGCAATCACCAGTAGCAGGAATAGAAAACCACGACCCATGGATTCGACCGATCAACAATGAGATTGGCTTGCAGCATAGGCCAGGGGCGGCGGTAAGCCCAACCGGGACAACATCCGCTCACACAAACCATCCCCGGATTTTTATCGTGAAGCGCCCGACTCAAGCAGGCTCTCACGCACGCCGGACAGGACGCCAGCCTTGTAATGCTCGATGTAGGTCAAAACGCCATTGGCGTCGGTATCGCGCAGCTCGCCTTCCTTTTTTCCGGCGACGAAGCTCACGGTCTGGATGTGGCCGTTCTCGGCCTTGAGTGTCCATGGGCCGCTTTGCAGGTCGTCGGTGTAGTTGCCGGTACCTGTTTTGGTTGTCCACAGGCCTTGGCGCTTGTCGTCGATATAACTGCCGCGCTCGGTAACGCCGGCGATGGTCAGTTCGCTCGGGCCGTTGAGTTGGCCATGGGCATAGGTCTGGAATCCGGTGGCGACCCATTCCATTTCGTCGTAGTTGGAAAGCTGCCAATGGCCCTCGCGCAAATCATTGTGGTACTCGCCGTCCAGCGTTTGCCCGTCCTGGTAAAGGCTCCATTGCCCCTCCCGTTTACCGTCTGCGAAATGACCGGACTCAGAATATTTCTCGTCTTTGGCGGTAGACCACGGACCGATACGCACGCCCTGTTTGTAGGCACCTTGGGCTGAGATCGATTCAGAATCATAAGACACCGACTGGCCATCTTCACCGCCAGTGAATTTCGCCGGTTCGGTTTCCCAGGCGATACGTCTGACCCGATAGTTGTACAGCGTGCGGTTACCTTCGACGAGTGTGGCGTCGAGCCAGCGCCAGAAGGTAACGGTGAGAAAGCGTCCGTCTTTTTCCTGATAGGTCTTCTTGAAAAAATACGGTTCGTCCTCTGGCGTTGGGTCGCTCAGCGGGTCGTAGTACTGGCCGTAATAGCTCACCAGATCGCCTTGGCTTAAATCGAGCTGGTCGAACTCGGGCACGCCGGACTCTTCATAGTAAAGGCGATAGTTGAGCGGTGTGATTCGGCTCAGGGCTTTCTTGATGGTCGGTGCATCGAGGCGTTTCTGGCCTTCGGTGATGCGATCCAGCGCCGGCTGCAGGCGCGTGACACGGCTGTAGAGGTGATCGTAGGCGTCGTATTTGTAGGCGTAGACCTTGTAGCGATCGTTTTGCCGGAACAGCACGAAGCGGGTCGGATCCTCGCTGTCGAGTGACATGAGAAATACCGATTCGATCGAAGCCTGGCCGAAGTCATCCAGCAGTTGCGGGTTTGCCTCGGGCGTGTTGCAAACGCAGTAGTAACCTTTCACACCGCTGGCTTCTTTGATAAATGCCAGGGTGGCCGAGCTCTCCCGCATTCCCTGAATCAGTGGATGAGCCAGCGGCTTGTTTTCATAAAACTCGGCTGCGTTCAGAGTCTGGCTGGCGAGGCCGGCTATCAGGGGCAGCGCCCATAACCACTTCATGCGAATCCCTTCGTCAAGGCGCCGGTAACGGGCGCAGAGGCGGCGGATTATCCATGGATGAGCGCGCACAAAAAAGGCCTCCCGAAGGAGGCCTCTTTTTGTCACGCCGCGTGCCGCAGCGCTACCGGATCAGCAGCTGTAGTACAGCTCATATTCCAGTGGGTGTACGAAGGTGCGAACCTTGATTTCTTCTTCGGATTTCAGCGCGATGTAAGCGTCGATGAAGTCGTCGGAGAACACGCCGCCCTTGGTCAGGAACGCACGGCCCTTGTCCAGCTCTTCCAGGGCTTCTTTCAGGCTGCCGCAAACTTGTGGGATCTCTTTCGCCTCTTCAGGCGGCAGGTCGTACAGGTTTTTGTCAGCGGCATCGCCTGGGTGGATCTTGTTCTGGATACCGTCCAGGCCGGCCATCAGCAGTGCTGCGAAAGCCAGGTACGGGTTGGCAGCCGGATCCGGGAAACGTGCTTCGATACGACGGCCGCGTGGGCTGTTGACGTAAGGAATACGGATCGAGGCGGAACGGTTGCGAGCCGAGTAGGCCAGCATGACCGGAGCTTCGAAACCTGGCACCAGACGCTTGTAGGAGTTGGTGGCCGGGTTGGTGAAGCCGTTCAGCGCCTTACCGTGCTTGATGATACCGCCGATGAAGTACAGGGCGGTTTCGGACAGGCCGGCATAGCCTTCGCCAGCGAAGGTGTTCTTGCCGTCTTTGGCGATGGACATGTGCACGTGCATGCCCGAGCCGTTGTCGCCGTACAGTGGCTTCGGCATGAAGGTCGCGGTGCGGCCGTAAGCGTCGGCAACGTTGTGTACAACGTATTTCAGAGTCTGAACTTCGTCAGCTTTCTTCACCAGGGTGTTGAACTTGACACCAATTTCGTTCTGACCGGCAGTCGCCACTTCGTGGTGGTGAACTTCAACGGTCTGGCCCATTTCTTCCAGTGCGTTGCACATGGCAGTACGGATTTCGTGGTCGTGGTCGAACGGCGGAACCGGGAAGTAGCCGCCTTTGATACCAGGGCGGTGGCCTTTGTTGCCGCCTTCGATGTCCTGGTCGGACATCCACGAACCTTGTTCGGAGTAGATCTTGAACATCGAGCCGGAGATATCCGACTTGAACTTCACTTCGTCGAAGATGAAGAATTCTGGTTCTGGACCGGCGAAGACGGTGTCACCGATACCGGTGGTCTTCAGGTATTCCTCGGCACGGTGAGCGATGGCGCGCGGGTCGCGATCGTAACCTTGCATGGTCGACGGTTCGATGATGTCGCAGACCAGAATCAGGGTCGCGTCTTCGGTGAACGGGTCGAGAACGGCAGTATCGTCGTCCGGCAGCAGGATCATGTCGGAGGCTTCGATGCCTTTCCAGCCAGCGATGGAGGAACCGTCGAACATCTTGCCGACTTCGAAGAAGTCGTCTTCCAGCGCATCGCGAGCCGGCATGGTCACGTGGTGCTGAGTGCCTTTGGTGTCCGTGAAGCGCAGATCAATCCACTTGACGTCATGATCTTTGATGAGTTGAACCGACTTCGACATAGTGTCCTCCGGGTGGCTTAGGGCTTGGTAGTGGATGCCCTTAATATGGGTGATGCCGGCGCAGATACTCTGCCAAGGCAACCTGCCTCACAAGGGAGCAAATTGCATGCCAGTGCCCCACCATGGGTTTTTTGCCCCAAATTCACGCTGGCAGCGGTGCAAAGCGCAATAAAGGGGAAAATCTCGCCCCTTAATGTAGCGTGCAAATCTGAAAATGACCCGTTTTGGTGCATGCGAAACCTTCTGCATATTAACTGGTTAAACCTTGAGCAATTTCCGCTATAATCCGCGCCCCCCTTTTTCGGCTGGCCCTGCGCGCGCTGTTTTCATGAAACTAATCGTAAAAGTCTTCCCCGAGATCACCATCAAAAGCCGCCCTGTCCGGATGCGTTTCATCCGCCAGTTGGCCAAGAACATCCGCGCTGTGCTCCGCGATCTGGACCCGGCCGTGGTGGTGAACGGTGTGTGGGACAATCTCGAGCTGGAAACCCGCGTTACCGACCCCAAAGCCTTGAAAGAGATGGGCGAACGCCTGATCTGCACGCCGGGCATTGCGCATTTTCTGCAGATCGACGAGTACCCGCTGGGCGACTTCGACGACATCACCGAGAAGTGCAAACAGCACTACGGCGATGAGCTGGCCGGGAAGATTTTCTCGGTGCGCTGCAAGCGTGCGGGCAAGCATCCGTTCAGCTCGATGGACGTTGAAAAATACGTCGGCAGCAAGCTGCGTCGCGAGTGCGGGGCGGCCGGTATCGACCTCAAAGCGCCGGAAATCGAAGTTCGCATCGAAGTTCGCGACCAACGGTTGTTTGTCATCCACGGCCAGCACAACGGCATCGGCGGTTACCCGCTCGGCGCCCTGGAGCAGACGCTGGTATTGATGTCCGGCGGCTTTGACTCGACGGTTGCCGCCTACCAGATCATGCGCCGCGGCCTGATGGCGCATTTCTGCTTCTTCAATCTGGGCGGTCGTGCCCATGAATTGGGCGTGATGGAAGTCGCGCATTTCATCTGGAAGAAGTACGGCAGCTCGCAACGCGTGCTATTTGTCAGTGTTCCGTTCGAAGAAGTGTTGGGCGAAATTCTCGGCAAAGTCGATAACAGTCATATGGGCGTCGTATTGAAGCGTATGATGTTGCGCGCGTCCTCCGCCATTGCCGACCGCCTGCACATCGATGCACTGGTGACCGGCGAAGCGATCTCCCAGGTGTCGAGCCAGACCTTGCCGAACCTGTCGGTGATCGACTGCGTGACCGACAAGTTGGTCCTGCGCCCGCTGATCGTCGCGCACAAACAGGACATCATCGACACCGCCAACGAGATTGGCACCGCCGATTTCGCCCGGCACATGCCGGAATACTGCGGGGTCATTTCGGTTAATCCGAAGACCGCCGCCAAACGCTACCGCGTTGAGCACGAAGAGAAAGAATTCGACATGGCGGTCCTCGAGCGTGCGCTCGAAAACGCCAAACTGGTGCCGATCGATCGAGTGATTGACGAATTGGGCCAGGACTTGCAGATCGAAGAAGTCGGCGAAGCGCTGGCTGGTCAGATCGTCATCGACATCCGTCACCCGGATGCGGCCGAGGATGACCCGCTGGAACTCGCCGGCATAGAAGTACAGACGATGCCGTTCTACGCAGTGAACGCTCGTTTCAAGGAGCTGGATCCGACTCGCCAGTACCTGCTGTATTGCGACAAAGGCGTGATGAGTCGCCTGCATGCTCACCATTTGCTCAGTGAGGGGCATGCCAATGTGCGCGTTTATCGACCGAGCTAAGTGCCCGGGGCTGTTTGCCTGTGGCCTGCGTCACCGGCCCCCCGACACCGCCGTCAAGCTGTAACGGCCATGCCGGACACTACTGTTAATCGCTGCCAAGACTTGTCAGCAAACCGAATCCTCTGATCGAGATACACAAGTGATCGAAAATCTACGTAACATCGCCATCATTGCCCACGTTGACCATGGTAAGACCACCCTGGTAGACAAACTCCTGCGTCAATCCGGCACCCTGGAGCGCAACGAGCTCAACGACGAGCGCGTGATGGACTCCAACGACCAGGAAAAAGAGCGCGGTATTACCATTCTGGCGAAAAACACCGCCATCAACTGGAACGGCTACCACATCAACATCGTGGACACCCCGGGCCACGCCGACTTCGGCGGCGAAGTTGAACGCGTAATGTCGATGGTTGACTCCGTTCTGCTGCTGGTTGACGCTCAAGACGGCCCTATGCCGCAAACCCGTTTCGTGACCAAGAAGGCTTTCGAAGCCGGCCTGCGTCCAATCGTGGTGATCAACAAGGTTGACCGTCCAGGCGCGCGTCCGGACTGGGTTCTGGACCAGATCTTCGACCTGTTCGACAACCTCGGTGCGACCGAAGAACAACTGGACTTCCAGGTTGTTTACGCCTCGGCCCTGAACGGCATCGCCGGTCTGGATCACACCGCCATGGCTGAAGACATGACCCCGCTGTACCAAGCGGTAGTCGACCACGTTCCGCCTCCGGCTGTTGACCGTGACGGCGCGTTCCAGATGCAGATCTCCGCTCTGGACTACAACAGCTTCCTGGGTGTTATCGGCGTTGGCCGTATCGCTCGTGGCCGCGTCAAGCCGAACACCCCGGTTGTGGCTATCGGTGCCGACGGCAAGCGTCGCAACGGCCGTATCCTGAAACTGATGGGTCACCACGGTCTGCACCGCGTTGACGTTGAAGAAGCTGCAGCAGGCGATATCGTTTGCATCAGCGGTATGGACTCGCTGTTCATCTCCGACACCCTGTGCCACCCGGACACTGTCGAGGCGATGAAGCCTCTGACCGTTGACGAGCCAACCGTTTCGATGACCTTCCAGGTAAACGACTCGCCATTCTGCGGTAAAGAAGGCAAGTTCGTGACGTCCCGTAACATCAAGGACCGTCTGGACAAAGAGCTGCTGTACAACGTTGCACTGCGCGTTGAAGAAGGCGATACCGCTGACAAGTTCAAGGTTTCCGGCCGTGGTGAGCTGCACCTCTCGGTACTGATCGAAACCATGCGTCGCGAAGGCTTCGAACTGGCCCTGGGCCGTCCTGAAGTGATCATTCGTGAAGTTGACGGCGTCAAGCAAGAACCGTTTGAAAACGTCACCATCGACATCCCTGAAGAAGCACAGGGCAAGGTCATGGAAGAGATGGGTCTGCGCAAAGGCGACCTGAGCAACATGGTGCCGGATGGCAAGGGCCGTGTTCGTCTGGAATACAACATCCCTGCTCGCGGTCTGATCGGTTTCCGTAACCAGTTCCTGACCCTGACCAACGGTGCTGGCATCCTGACCTCGATCTTCGATCGTTACGACACCGTCAAGTCGGGCCACATGTCCGGCCGTCAGAACGGCGTTCTGGTTTCGGTTGAAACCGGCAAGGCTCTGACCTACTCGCTGGAAACCCTGCAGGCTCGTGGCAAGCTGTTCGTAGAACACGGCCAGGAGATCTACAACGGTCAAATCGTTGGTCAGAACAGCCGCGACAACGACCTGGGTGTGAACCCAACCAAAGGCAAGAAGCTCGACAACATGCGTGCTTCGGGTAAAGACGAAACCATCGCTCTGGTCCCACCTGTTCGCTTCACCCTGGAACAGGCTCTGGAATACATCCAGGAAGACGAGCTGTGCGAAGTGACTCCTAAGTCCATCCGTCTTCGCAAGAAGATCCTGGACGAAAGCGAGCGTACCCGCGCTGCCAAGAAAGCCAAGGCGTAATTTAGCCCGAGCTTGAAAAAACGCCCCCGGTCGCGAGACCGGGGGCGTTTTTGTTTGTCTGGGGTTTAACTGAGGTTTGTGCGGTGTTTGTGCTGGCCTCTTCGCGAGCAAGCCCGCTCCCACAGGAGTTCGATGGCGTACACAAGATTTGTGTTCACCGAGAATCTACTGTGGGAGCGGGCTTGCTCGCGAAGAGGCCGATCAGCCGCCGAGAATCTCAAGGCAGATCAAAACTTCTCGATTGCCCGGAAATTCTGCACACGCTCGACTTCTTTCGGCTTGTACGCGCAATACCCTGGGCGCGGCCCGATCTTGGGGTGATTGCGGCAGGTGTCCGGGCGCTTGTCATAAATGGTGCACAGGCGGCTCTTACGATCCAGGTAGTAGCAATCATTGTTGCTCATGCGCTGCAGAGTGAAGATCCCTGACTTCTGGTTGAAGCGCTCGACCAGCCCTTCCTTTTGCAGGCGCTTGGCGATGTTCTTCGGTGGGTCGCCCAGCTCGAACTCGTCGACCACGCCGATGCGTACCAGGTCCTTGATCTTGACCTCGACCGGCAGCGTGCAGCAGCTCGACATGCAGGAACCGCACATCGGGGCCGAATATTTGGCCCACGTATCGAGACGGTCAATCTCGGCGGCGGCAATCAGGTTGGGCTTCATCATCGGGAGTTACCAGGCGTGTGCGCATCAGGGCGCGCGATCATACCGGGACTGGTGGATTTTTGAACAACCTTTCGCCAGATTTTTGCAAATGTCGCTCAACTGGCCGGCAGTACGGCACGGCCCCTGCATTCATTAGCGCACTCGCCAAGGTAATGCCGGGCTATCTCACCGTCTTCGGAAAAACTGCCGAACCAGCGCCTCTACCGTCGGTCAGACCGTCTAGGCTCAGACAATTCCCCGCTCGCTCGAGGTCCTATCGATGACTCAAGAACCACTAGTTCGCGAAGCAGAGGTGGCCGCATTCCGCGACGCCGTCCTGACCAAGCTCACCTACGCGGTGGGCAAAGACCCGGATCACGCCTTCGACCATGACTGGTTCGAGGCCATCGCCCTGGCGGCGCGTGATCACATGGTCGAACACTGGATGGACCACACCCGGCAGATCTACCGCAAAGGCCAGAAGCGGGTGTATTACCTCTCGCTGGAATTTCTCATCGGCCGCTTGCTTTACGACAGCCTGAGCAACCTCGGTCTGCTCGATGTCGCCCGTGAAGCGCTGACGGAGCTGGGCGTCGATCTGGAGCGCATCCGCTTATTGGAGCCGGATGCGGCACTGGGCAACGGTGGCCTCGGGCGTCTGGCGGCGTGCTTCATGGAAAGCATGTCGACCCTCGGCATCGCCGGTCACGGCTACGGCATTCGTTATGAACACGGGCTGTTCCGCCAGGCCATCGTCGATGGCTGGCAGCAGGAACAGACCGAACACTGGCTGGATTTCGGCAACCCTTGGGAATTCGAGCGGCCGGAAGTCGTTTACACCATCGGTTTCGGCGGCAGTGTCGAAACCGTCACCGATGCCAGCGGCAAATCCAGGCAGGTCTGGTCACCAGCGGAAACCGTCCGGGCGATTGCCTATGACACGCCGGTGGTTGGCTGGCGCGGGGCGAGCGTCAATACCTTGCGCCTGTGGCGTGCCCGAGCCATGGAAGATCTGCACCTGGAGCGCTTCAACGCCGGTGACCACCTGGGGGCCGTGGCTGAAGTGGCCCGCGCCGAAAGTATTTCCCGCGTGCTTTACCCGGCAGACAGCACCGAAGCCGGGCAGGAATTGCGCCTGCGTCAGGAGTATTTCTTCGTCGCCGCCTCCCTGCAGGATTTGCTGCGCCGCCATCGCAACATGCACACCTCGGTGCTGACCCTGGGCGATCACGCCGCGATTCAGCTCAACGATACCCACCCCTCGATTGCCGTCGCCGAACTGATGCGCCAACTGGTCGATGTCTACGACGTGGCCTGGGATGCGGCGTGGCAAGTCACCGTCGACACACTGTCGTACACCAACCACACGCTGCTGCCCGAAGCGCTGGAAACCTGGCCGGTCGGCCTGATGGAGCGCATGCTGCCGCGGCACATGCAGATCATCTACCTGATCAACGCCCAGCACATCGATTCGCTGCGGGCCAAGGGCATTCACGATTTCGACGTGCTGCGCGCGGTGTCGCTGATCGAAGAAGACAATGGGCGCCGCGTGCGCATGGGCAACCTCGCATTCCTCGGCTCGCACAGCGTCAACGGCGTGTCCGGGCTGCACACGCAGCTGATGCGCAAGACTGTATTTGCCGAACTGCACAAGCTCTACCCGGAGCGGATCAACAACAAAACCAACGGCATTACCTTCCGCCGCTGGCTGTATCAGGCGAACTCTGAATTGACCTCGATGCTGCTCGATGCGCTGGGACCGGACTTGCTCGACAACCCCGAAGAACGGTTGCTCGATCTCGAACCGTTCGCCGAGAAACCCGCGTTCCGCAAAGCCTTCGCCGAGCAGCGGCTGCACAGCAAAAAGGCCTTGGCCTATCTGATTCACGAGCGCCTGGGGATCGCGGTCAATCCGGCGGCGATGTTCGATGTGCAGGTCAAACGGATCCACGAATACAAGCGTCAGTTGCTCAACCTGATGCACACCGTGGCGCTGTATCAGGCGATTCGCGCCGAGCCGGAAGTCGACTGGGTGCCTCGGGTGAAGATCTTCGCCGGCAAGGCGGCGGCCAGTTATCACCAGGCCAAGCTGATCATCAAGTTGACCAACGACATCGCCCGAGTAGTGAACAACGACCCGACCGTGCGTGGTTTGCTGAAAGTGGTGTTTTTGCCCAACTACAACGTCAGCCTCGCCGAAAGCATCATTCCGGCGGCGGACTTGTCCGAGCAGATTTCCACTGCCGGTTTCGAGGCCTCGGGCACCAGCAACATGAAGTTCGGCCTCAACGGTGCACTGACCATCGGCACCCTCGACGGCGCCAACGTGGAAATGTGCGAACGCATCGGTGCCGAGCACATGTTCATCTTTGGTCTCAGCGCGCAGCAGGTCGAAGCACGCAAGCAGAACCACGAGTTCAGCGCCGCGCCGGACATCGCCGCGTCTCATCGTCTGAACGATGTGCTGCAAGCGATTCGCAGTGGCGTGTTCTCGCCGGACGATACATCGCGCTACACCGGGCTGATCGATTCGCTGGTGGATTACGACCGTTTCCTGGTTTGCGCCGACTTTGACTCTTACTGGGAAGCACAGAAGCGCGTCGATGCGCACTGGCACGACGCCAATAACTGGTGGCGTTCAGCGGTGCTCAACACGGCGCGGATGGGCTGGTTCTCCTCTGACCGGACCATTCGCGAGTACGCCACCGATATCTGGAAGGCACTGGAGTAATTTTCTGCAACAAATGTGCGTAAGGCCCAACGTTTGTTGGGCCGGATCGATATACTGAGCGGCGGTTACCGGACCGTTCAGTCTGAACGTGTATCTCTGTAGGAGTGAGCCTGCTCGCGATAGCGGACTGTCACAACATAATTAATGGACTGACATACCGCTATCGCGAGCAGGCTCACTCCTACAAGGTTTATGCCTAGACTGACTGAATTGCCGGATTTGCCCCGCCTTGGGGCTGCTTAGGGATATCGACCATGCAATGGATGTTCATGTTGATCGGGCTGCTGCTCGGCTGGCTGCTCGATGAGTCGTTCAGCACCGCGCTACTGGGTGCACTGCTCGGACTGGCGATCGGGCAAACGCTGCGCATCGCCCGGCTTGGCTCGCAGGCGGCGGAGCAACAGCGCCAACTTGAGCAGACGAAGGTGGCCTTGCAAGGCGTCGCGCAGCGCCTGTATCTGCTGGAGGGCTCCCCCTCTCACGCGGTGCCAGCAGCAAGCGCGGACCCGCTCAGCGAGCCGGTCGTCGAGCCCCTCGACATCGCCGAAGATGCCCCGGCCCCTGAATTGGTCTGGGAGCTGCCAGACGAACTCGAACCGATCTCCGCCGTCGCCAGCGAAACCAGCCAGCCGCTACCGGCCGATGTCTGGCATCTGGACGCCATCACTGACGAGCCCGCACAACCCGCACAACCCCGTGGCCCGAACCTCATCGAGCGCGGCATCAGCGCTGCGCGCAACTGGCTGTTCGGCGGTAACACGGTGCTGCGGGTCGGCGTGGTGCTGCTGTTCTTCGGTCTGGCCTTCCTGTTGCGCTACGCCACCGAAGGCATGGTGGTGCCGATCGAATTGCGTTATGCCGGTGTCGCGGCTGCGGCGTTGGCCCTGCTGGCGCTGGGCTGGTGGTTGCGTCGACGCAACAGCAGTTATGCGCTGATCTTGCAGGGCACCGGGATCGCGGTGCTGTACCTGACGGTGTTTGCGGCGATGCGCCTGCACCCGTTGCTCGACCCGTCCGCCGCGCTGGGGCTGTTGGTGGCCGTGACGGTGTTCTCGGCGATTCTCGCCATCACCCAGGATGCGCTGGGGCTGGCCGCCGCTGCGGCATTGGGCGGTTTCGCCGCGCCAATCCTGACCTCGACCGGCGCCGGCAACCATGTCGCGCTGTTCAGCTATTTCGCGCTGCTCAACGCCGGCATTCTCGCCATCGCCTGGTTCAAGGCCTGGCGCCTGCTCAACCTGATCGGTTTCGTCGGCACTTTCGGCATCGGTTTCGCCTGGGGGCTGCGTTCCTATGCGCCAGAGCTGCTGTGGAGTACCGAGCCGTTCCTGATTCTGTTCTTCCTGATGTATCTGGCGATCGGCCTGCTGTTCGCGCGGCGCAAGTTGCTCGACATGCCCGATGCGCCGGCGGACGGCGACCGTGAGGCGCTGCTGCACTGGTCGGCCCGCAAGGGCGATTACGTCGACGGCACGATGCTGTTCGGCCCGCCGATCGTGGGTTTCGGTCTGCAGTTTGCGCTGGTGCAGCATCTGGAATTCGCCGCCGCGTTCAGCGCACTGGCACTGGGCGTGATCTACATGGGCCTGGCCCGGGTATTGATGGGCGGTCGCGCGTTGTTGCTGGGTGAAACCTGTCTGGCGCTGGGGGTGATTTTCGCCAGTCTGGCGATCCCGCTCGGCCTCGATGCGCGCTGGACTTCGGCGGCGTGGGCGGTGGAGGGCGCGGGAATTTTCTGGCTCGGCTTGCGCCAGCAGCGGCCGTTCGCCCGGGCGTTCGCCTTGCTGCTGCAACTGGGGTCGGCGCTGGCATTCCTCAGTCAGTTGCGCGTCGGCGAGAGCAGCCTGCTCGACGGTGCACCCTTGGGCGCGCTGATGCTCGGCATCGCGTTGCTGTTCAGTTTCTATCAACTGCGCAAGGCCGCGCCAGAACAGGCTTCACCGTGGGAGCGCCAGGGCCTTCCGGTGCTGGCGGCTTTGGGCCTGACCTTCCTGTACCTGTTGGCGCCGCTGTTCTTCTTTGTTCAGGCCACTGCGATCAGTTGGGCGCTGGCCGGATTGGTGACGTTGTTCGCCGGTCTGCGCCTGCAATCACGCACATTCCTGTTCACCGCGTTCGCCGTGCAACTGCTTGGTGGTGCGTTGTTCCTGCTTCGCCTGCAAGGCGCGGGTGAAGATTCGGCAGCAGTGTTCAGCGCCGGCTGGAGCGGGTTGCTCAGCGCGTCGTTGATTGGCCTGGCGTTGATCGCGGGCATGCTGCTGGCGGCGCGTGACGAAATGGTGCGCGGCGATGTGCGTCTGCTGCGTGGTTTGTCGGTGGTGCTGTTGGCAGGCTTGGTGCTGATCAATCTGGCGGTGCTGTTCGTGTTGCCGTGGCAAACCGCGAGCGCAGTGTGGGCGGCCAGCGGGTTGTTGATCATCTGGCTGAGCCTGTACCTCAAGCAGCGCGTGAGTTTTGTCTTCGGCTTGTTGTTGCAGTTGATCGGCGGCGCGGCGTTTTTGCTGGCCGGTCCCGAGTTGCTCGGGCCGTTGTCCAGCGAAGGTCTGCGACCGCTGGCCCATGGCGGATTCTGGACGCCGCTGGTGTTGGGGCTGGCGGCGATGATCGGTGCCTGGCGCCTGCAACTGGGCAATCACGCCTCGGCATTCGATGCGCTGAGTTTGCAGCGCTTGTCTGAAGTGCTGCTGGTATGGGGCGCCGGATGGTGGGCGCTGGCGTGGGTCAGCGAGGTGTTGCGTTTTGCGCCGCTGAATCTGCAAGCCACGTTGTTGCTGCTGGTTGCCGCGCTGAGCGTGGCGTTGTGGACGCTGTTGTCGTTGCGTCTGAAATGGCCGGCGCTGGGTCTGCTGTGCACCTTGCTGATTCCGGTAGCGGGCCTGGTGCTGCTGGCGGCGTGGCATGCGCGTTATCACCCGGCGGCGAATGTCGGCTGGCTGGCGTGGGCACTGGTGTTCGTCGTGCACTTCTTCAGCTTGCGGCGTCTGGCGCCGATGCTGCCGGCACGTGCCTTGAGCACCGCACATGTGCTCGGCTGCTGGCTGCTGATCGGCGTGTTGGCGCTGGAGTTGCGTTACGGCCTGCTGCTGTTGTCCGAGCAATACAACGCCTGGCGCTGGCTGGGCGGGGCGATCCTGCCGAGCCTGTATCTGTTGCTGGCGGCGGCTCCGCGCAACTGGCCGTGGCCGGTGGCAGCGTTCCCTCGCGAATATCGTTTGTACGCCGCTGCGCCGTTGGCGGTACTGATGTTGGCGTGGTTCTGGCTGGCCAACGGCGTCAGCGACGGCAACGCCGAACCGCTGCCGTACGTGCCGCTGATCAACCCGCTGGAATTGGGCCTGCTGTTCGCCCTGTTCGGGGTTTATGTGTGGTCGCGTCATGCCGTGACGCAGTTTGCGTTGCGCAAGGATTACGCCGAGTACGCCACGCAACTGGTCGCCGGGGTCTCGCTGTTCGCTTTCTGCACCGCGCTGGTGACCCGGGCTGCGCACCATTGGGCGGGGATCCCGTTCGAGCTGGACCTGTTGCTCGAATCGATGCTGGTGCAGGCCGGGTTGTCCATCGTCTGGACGTTGATGGCGCTGGGCCTGATGATCGGCGGGCATCTGCGTCATCGACGTGAGGTATGGCTGATCGGCGCGGCGTTGATTGCGCTGGTGGTGGCGAAACTGGTTTTTGTCGAATTGAGCAACCGTGGCGGCCTCGCGCGGATCGTCTCGTTTATCGGTGTCGGCGTGCTGCTGCTGGTGGTGGGCTACTTTGCCCCGCTGCCGCCCAAGCGCGTCGAAACCGAACCGGCGGCGGACAAGCCCGTTCCGGACACCGAAGGAGTTTCATCTTGAGTCGCATGCTGAATCTGGGGTGGTTGGCGCTGGGCGTGGTGATGGCTGCCGGCGCCCAGGAAAAACCGGCGGACTTCGCCACACAGGTGCCGCTGGCGGTGAGTGGCAACGGCCCCTGGTATCGCCTCGAACTGCCGTTGAGCGCGCAATTGCAGGCACGCCAGACCGATCTGAGCGACCTGCGGGTGTTCAACGCCGCGGGCGAACCGCAAGCCTACGCCCTGGCCCGTGAATCGGCGCAGACCCGTGACGACGGTCAGTTGCATGAAGTGAAGTGGTTCCCTCTGTACAACACCGCCGATGCCAGCGAACGCGCGCCGAACGTGCGCGTGCAATCGACCACCACCGGCACGCTGGTGGAAGTGCAGCCGTCCAGCCAACTGGAGGCTGGCGAGGAAGTGCTGCGTGGCTGGCTGCTCGATGCCAGTGCGATCAAGGCGCCGTTGCAGCAGTTGATTCTCGACTGGACCAGCGAGCGGGACGGCTTCCAGCGCTTCAGCATCGAAGCCAGTGATGATTTGCAGCATTGGCAGGCGTGGGGTGAGGGGCAGGTTGCGCGGCTGACCTTTTCCGATGAGCGTATCGAACAGCACGAAGTGGCGCTGCCGGGGCAATCGGCGCGGTATCTGCGTCTGCTGTGGGATGCGCCGACGTCGGCGCCGAGCCTGACCTCGGCGCAACTGAAAAGCAGCGATCCGCGCAACGTGCCGCTGCCGTTGGTCTGGTCGCAAGCGCTGGCCGGCAGCAGCACCAAGGCCGGCGAGTACACCTGGCAGTTGCCGATGGGGCTGAACGTCGAACGGGTGCAGGTTGATCTCAAGCAACCGAACAGCCTGGCCCCGGTTACCCTCGCAGGCCGGCGCGAGAGCAGCCTGCCATGGCAGACGCTGAGCAACGGTTTACTATATCGCCTGACGCAGAACGGTCAGGACGTGGTGCAGAACGAATTGCAGCTGTACGGGCAGACCGTACAGCAGTTGAAACTGAGCGTGGATGAGCGCGGCGGCGGTCTGGGCGAGCAGGCACCGAGCCTGAAATACGCGGTGCGGGCGACGCAGGTGATCTTTCTCGCACGCGGCGAAGGGCCTTACAGCCTGGTGCTGGGCAATCCGACTGTGAAAACGGCGAACCTGCCGCTGACCACGCTGATTCCGGATTTCAAACCGGAGAAACTCGCGACGCTGGGCAAGGCAACGGTGCAGGGCGAAGTGCTTGCCACGCAGACCTCACCAGCAACCACGGCGGCCGTGGCCGAGACCCATTGGAAGAAAATCGGTTTGTGGGCGGTGTTGTTGGTGAGCGTGGTGTTCCTCGGGGCGATGGCGGCGAGCCTGTTGCGCAAGCCGCCTACCAACTCCTGAGAATGGCTGGCGCTGCGCGCCATTCGCGAGCAAGCCCGCTCCCACAGGAGATCTTCAGTGGGCATAAGGTTTGTGTTCAATCGAGATCCCCTGTGGGAGCGGGCTCGCTCGCGAAGGCGCCCGGTCAGGCAACAAAAATTTCTGACCGGGCACAGTGCGACATGCACCGCCCGTCCCGATTCGAACTACGCTGATGGCGGCGCCTGAACTCTCTCGACCCGATCACGTCTGATACAAGCAATTGCGCCCCAATGCACGTTACCGGGCGTCATCGCTCGCTACGTTTTCAGACTCCCTGTAAACTGCGCGGGTTTTTAGCCCCCCATTCCACCGGAGCCGTCCATGTCCCGCGTTACCCTGAGTCGCTATTTGATTGAGCAGACCCGCAGCAATAACACTCCTGCCGATCTGCGCTTCCTGATCGAAGTGGTGGCGCGTGCCTGCAAAGAGATCAGCCACGCCGTGTCCAAAGGCGCCCTGGGTGGTGTTCTGGGCAGCATGGGCACTGAAAACGTCCAAGGCGAAGTGCAGAAGAAGCTCGACGTCCTGTCGAACGAAATCCTGCTCGAAGCCAACGAATGGGGCGGTCACCTGGCCGGCATGGCGTCCGAAGAAATGGACAATGCCTACCAGATTCCGGGCAAATACCCGAAAGGCGCGTACCTGCTGGTATTCGACCCACTGGACGGCTCGTCGAACATCGACATCAACGCCCCGGTCGGCACCATCTTCTCGGTACTGCGTTGCCCGAACGAATACCTGAGCCAGAACGAGCCGCTGAACGAAAAAGCCTTCCTGCAGCCAGGCACCCAGCAAGTCGCTGCCGGTTATGCGATCTACGGCCCGCAGACCATGCTGGTGCTGACGCTCGGTGACGGCGTCAAAGGCTTCACCCTGGACCGCGAAATGGGCAGCTTCGTCCTGACCCACGAAGACATCACCATTCCTGAATCGACCCAGGAATTCGCGATCAACATGTCCAACCAGCGCCACTGGGAAGCCCCGGTACAACGCTACGTCAGCGAACTGCTGGCCGGCGAAGAAGGTCCGCTGAAAAAGAACTACAACATGCGTTGGGTTGCGGCGATGGTGGCCGACGTACACCGCATCCTGACCCGTGGTGGCCTGTTCATGTACCCACGTGACAGCCGCGAGCCGTCGAAGCCGGGCAAACTGCGTCTGATGTACGAAGCCAACCCGATGTCGTTCCTGGTGGAACAGGCCGGCGGCGCGTCCACCGACGGTCACCAGCGGATCCTCGATATTCAGCCCGAAGGCCTGCACCAGCGCGTAGCGGTGTTCCTCGGCTCGAAAGAAGAAGTCGCCCGCGCTACGGCCTACCACAAGGAATAAGCCATGAACGCGCCCTGGCAGCCGTTGCTCGATTGGTGGTTCGGACACGCCGAATCACCCGACGAGGTATCGGCTGACAAGGGCACGTTGTGGTTCGGCAAGCGAGACAGCCAAGACCTCGAAGCGCGTGAGCGTTTCGGGGTCTTTGTCGATCAGGCCCTCGCCGGCGAATTGACCGAGTGGGCGCAACGTCCCGAAGGTTGGCTGGCCGTGGTGTTGCTGCTCGATCAACTGCCGCGAATGATCTTTCGCGACTCTCCCAAAGCCTTTTCCGGTGATCTGCGCGCGCAAAAACTCGTCGCGCAAGGCATTGCTGCGGACTTCGACCGGCAACTGAAGCCGATTCAGCGGGTATTCATTTATCTGGTGTTCGAACACTGCGAAAACCTCGCGGTGCAGAACGAAGCCGTTTCGCGGTTTATCGATCTGGTGGCTGAACAGCCGGAAAGTGAGCGGGCGGTGTTCGCTGACAACCTGGACTATGCCGAGCGGCACCAGAAAGTGATTGCGCGGTTTGGACGGTTTCCGCATCGCAATGCGGTGTTGGGGCGGGAGTCGACGGCGGAAGAACTTGAGTTCCTCGCCGGGCCAGGTTCCCGATTCTAAACTTGCGTTAAGGCTGCTGCCGTCTTCGCGAGCAAGCCCGCTCCCACAGTGCCTTATGGTGGAACACACATTGTGTTAACACCGAAGATCCCTGTGGGAGCGGGCTTGCTCGCGAAGAGGCCAGTGGCCGCGCCTTAAATCCTGAAACTGCCCACCAACTGCTTCAACCGTGCCGCCTGCTGCTCCAGATCCGAGCACGCGCGCAAGGTCGCCTGCAGGTTCTCCACGCCTTCCTGGTTCAGCGTGTTGATCTCGTTGATATCAACGTTGATCGACTCGACCACGGCGGTCTGCTCTTCAGTCGCGGTGGCCACCGACTGGTTCATCCCGTCGATCTCGCCGATGCGCTGGGTCACGCTGCCCAGACGTTCGCCGGCCTGGTTGGCGATACCGACGCTGCTTTCGCTCTCGCGCTGGCTCTCGGTCATGATGCTCACCGCCTGTCGTGCGCCGACCTGCAGTTCTTCGATCATCTTCTGCACTTGCTGCGCCGAATCCTGGGTGCGATGTGCGAGGTTGCGCACTTCGTCAGCGACCACGGCGAAACCACGACCGGCCTCACCGGCGCGGGCTGCCTCGATCGCGGCGTTGAGCGCCAGCAGGTTGGTCTGCTGCGAGATGCTGGTGATCACTTCCAGAATCTGGCCGATGTTCACCGTGTTGCTGTTCAGCGTTTCGATGTTGCCGCAGGAGTCGCTGATCTTCGCCGACAGTTGCTGCATGGCTTGAATGGTTTTATCCACCACCTGCTGACCGTCGACCGCCAGGCTGCGCGCATCGCTGGAGTGTTGCGAGGCGAGGGCGGCGTTCTGCGCGATTTCCTGGGCGGCGGCGCCGAGCTGGTTGATTGCGGCGGCCACGCTGTTGGTGCGGCTGGACTGCTGGTCGGAGTTGTACATCGACGAGTTCGAGGCCGCGACCACGCGCAGGGCAACTTCATTGACCTGGCCGGTGGCCGAGGACACTTCGCGAATCGAAGTGTGGATACGCTCGACGAAACGGTTGAACGAAGTGCCCAGTGCGCCGAACTCGTCGTTACCGTGAATCACCAGACGCTTGGTCAGATCGCCTTCACCTTCGGCGATGTCGTGCATGGCGCGGCCCATGGTCAGCAGTGGTTGCATCAACACGCGGATCAGCATGCCGAGCAGGGCGATGATGATCACTACGGCAATCACCATGGCGATCAGCGCCGAGGTGCGGAATTCGCTGAGCATCGAAAACGCGGTGTCCTTGTCCAGCACCAGCGCCACATACCAGTCGGCCGAAGGCACGCCGTTGATGTGGGTGAACGAGACCAGTTGGGTCTTGCCGTCGAATTCGACTTCTTTCAGGCCCGGGCTGACTTTCGGTGCGCCGTTCGGATAGGCCTCGGCGAGGGTCTTGAGCACCAGTTTGCTGTCCGGGTGAATCAGGATCTTGCCTTCGCTGCTGACAATGAACGCGTGGCCATGGCCACCGAAGTTCAGCGAGTTGATGATTGCGCTGACGCTGGTCAGGTCGATGTCCGCACCGGCCACACCGATCATCTGGCCCTGACGCTGTACCGGGGTGGCGACAGTGATCACCAGTTTGCCCGACGAGGCGGCGATGTAGGGTTCGGTGACGATGGTCTGCTGGGTGCTGTTGGCTGCCTTGTACCAGCCACGGGCACGCGGGTCGTAGTCCGGCGCGCGGTTGCCGGCGGGCACGGAGAACATCACGCCGTCGGTACCGCCGAAGTAGCTGAGCTGGAAATTGCCGGTGTAGGCGGGCAGGTCGATGATGCGTTTCAGGCTGGCGGGTGCGCTGCCGTCGGCGGCGACTTGCTGTGACAGCGATTGCAGCAACTGGATGCGACTCTCCAGCCAGGTCTGGATGTTGCTGGTGGTCAGGCTGCCCAGTTCCTGCATCGACGCTTCGGTGCTGCTGCTCAGGGCTTCGCGTTGTCGATAGTCGTTGAAGAAAATGAAACAGGCGAACGCAACGGCCACCACGAGGGCGGCAGCCAACAAGATCTTGTGGCTGAATTTCATGTTTCTGGTCATCGAATGAACTACCGCGAAGGGGCTGGTCAAGAAGTGGCGGCAATTTGCCATACTCGGGGGCTTTGCGCTGCTCTTATTTCGACTGCGTCGCGCCAAAGATTAGGCGGTTTTCGGGAAATGCGACGAAATGCTCAATCGCTGCAAAAAGTCGCTGATTGGGCGCTAAATGCCAGACGAGCGGAGCAATAAATAGCCATCGGCGTGGGGAACCAGACAGGGGTTTTCTCTTCTAAGCTTCTGGTTGGCGCCATGCCATCCCCCTTCCGCTCCAGGAGTTACTTCATGTCGCTGCGATCTATCGCCCTTCTGACTTTTTGCGTGCTGTTGGCCGCGTGCAGCAAGGTCAATCAGGAAAACTATTCCAGGCTTTCGGCCGGCATGGCCAAGGCCGAAGTTGAGACGCTGCTCGGCAAACCCACCGACTGCTCGGGTGCGCTCGGCATGTCCAGTTGCACTTGGGGCGACCAGAAAAGCTTTATCAGCGTGCAGTATGCCGGTGACAAAGTGTTGATGTTTTCCGGCCAAGGCCTGAAGTAAACCGGGGCTACGCGCCCGCGGGAGAAAAATAATGAAGCGGTTATTGTTTGTCTTTTTTGCCGGCCTGGTACTGGCCGGCTGCGCCACACACGGTGAAGATCCGCTGGCGCCCAAGACAGTCCACAGCGTCAACCTCAAGCGTTACCAGGGCACCTGGTACGAACTGGCGCGCCTGCCGATGTACTTCCAGCGCGATTGCGCGCAATCCGAAGCGCATTACTCGCTCAAGCCCGATGGCAACGTCGATGTACTCAATCGCTGCCTGACTGCGGACTGGCAATGGGAAGAGGTCAAGGGCACGGCTTATCCACAGGTGCCGGGCAAGACCGACAAGTTGTGGGTCGAGTTCGATACCTGGTTCTCGCGCCTGATTCCGGGTGTGGCGAAAGGCGAATACTGGGTGTTGTACGTCAGCGATGACTACAAGACCGCCATCGTCGGCGACCCGAGCCGCAAGTACATGTGGTTGCTGTCACGCACGCCGACCGTCAACGGTGTGGTGCGTGAAGAGCTGCTGAGCAAGGCTCGTCAGCAAGGTTATGACACCACGCGACTGATCTGGCGGGCGTCGGATCGGCAGATGGCCAAGACTTCAAACTAAAGAACACCACAAAACCAATGATCGCTCCCACGCTCCGCGTGGGAGTGTCTCAATGGACGCTCCGCGTCCGCTTGTGGGACGCAGAGCGTCCCGGGCTGCCATTCCCACGCAGAGCGTGGGAACGATCAGCTGTCAGCCCAGGAGGTCACGCAGGACCTGGGTGAAGGCACGCGCACTGTCTTCTTCGCCAGCATGCCGGCCATCACGTACAACCCACTGGCCATTGACCAATACATCGCGCACCTGACGATCGCCGCCGGCAAACAGCCAGCGATTCAAAATCCCGTCACCACTGGCCGTCGCCAGATACGGGTCATTGCCATCGAGCACGATCCAGTCCGCACGCTTGCCGACTTCCAGCGCGCCAATCGGTTGCCCCAGTGCCTGGGCGCCGCCCTCCAGCGCCGCGTCATACAGCGTGCGCCCGACCATTGGCTGATCTGCGCCATACAGGCGATTGCGCCGCTGATCGCGCAGACGCTGACCGTATTCCAGCCAACGCAGTTCCTCGACCACGCTGAGCGACACATGGCTGTCGGAACCGATGCCCATGCGTCCGCCCTGCGCGAGGAAATCCACCGCCGGGAAAATCCCGTCGCCAAGGTTGGCTTCAGTCGTCAGGCACAGGCCGGCAATGGCGCGACTCTTGGCCATCAGCGTGACTTCTTCCGGGTTGGCGTGGGTGGCGTGGACCAGACACCAGCGCTGATCGACCTCGGTGTTTTCATAGAGCCATTGCAACGGACGACGACCGCTCCAGCTCAGACAGTCATCGACTTCCTTTTGCTGTTCGGCGATGTGAATGTGCACCGGGCACTGCTTGTCACTGGCTGCCAGCACTTCGCTGATCTGTTGCGGGGTGACTGCGCGCAACGAGTGGAAGCACAGCCCTAGCGATTGCGCCTTTTGCTGCGCCAGCAGTGGTTGCAGGCGCGATTGCAGCTTCAGGTAGTTTTCGGTGCTGTTGATGAAGCGGCGCTGGCCGTCGTTCGGCGTCTGCCCGCCGAAACCCGAGTGGCTGTAGAGCACCGGCAGCAGGGTCAGACCGATGCCGCTGTCACTTGCGGCCTGGCTGATGCGCAACGCCAGTTCAGCCGGGTCGGCGTAAGGCTGGCCGTTGTGGTCGTGATGCACGTAGTGAAATTCAGCGACCGAGGTGTATCCGGCCTTGAGCATTTCGATGTACAGCTGACGGGCGATTACCCCGAGTTGCTCCGGGCTGATTTTCCCTACGAGCCGGTACATCAGGTCGCGCCAGGTCCAGAAACTGTCATTGGGGTTGCCGGCCACTTCGGCCAGGCCCGCCATCGCGCGTTGGAACGCGTGGGAGTGCAGGTTCGGCATGCCCGGCAGTAGCGGACCGCTCAGCCGTTCGGCGCCGTCTGCGGTGGAATCGGCCAGGATTTGGGTCAATACGCCATCGGCGCTGACCTCCAGACGTACATTGTTGGCCCATCCGTTAGGCAGCAGCGCGCGTTCGGCAAAGAAGGCGGACATGGTTCAGCACCCCATCGTGTGTTATTTGTATATACATATACAGACGTTTGCCTGCCCGGTAAACTCCGGCAAGCTAGCAACCTTCATCCAAAGAACAGGGATCAACCGTGCCGACTCCGCCTCCAGTCTCCCCGTTGGCCGCGAACATGGGCGACAGTCCGGCGCCCTTGTACGCTCGCGTCAAACAGATGATCACCCAGCAGATCGACAGCGGTAACTGGCCGCCGCACTACCGCGTGCCGTCGGAAAGCGAACTGGTCAATCAACTCGGTTTCAGCCGTATGACCATCAATCGGGCCCTGCGTGAGATGACCGCCGACGGCCTGCTGGTGCGCATGCAAGGCGTCGGTACGTTCGTCGCTGAACCGAAAAGCCAGTCCGCGCTGTTCGAAGTGCACAACATCGCCGACGAAATCGCCTCTCGTGGCCATCGCCACACCTGTCAGGTGATCACCCTCGAAGAAGAGGCCGCCGGTTCCGAGCGTGCACTGGCGCTGGACATGCGTGAAGGGCAGAAGGTGTTCCACTCGCTGATCGTGCATTACGAAAACGACATTCCGGTGCAAATCGAAGACCGTTTCGTCAATGCTCTGGTCGCCCCGGAGTACCTCAAGCAGGACTTCACCCTGCAAACCCCTTATGCCTATCTCAACCAGGTGGCACCGCTGACCGAAGGCGAGCACGTGGTCGAAGCGATCCTCGCCGAGCCGTCCGAGTGCAAGTTGCTGCAGATCGAAAAAGGCGAACCGTGCCTGTTGATCCGCCGTCGTACCTGGTCGGGACGTCAGCCGGTGACGGCGGCACGTTTGATTCATCCGGGTTCTCGTCATCGTCTGGAAGGACGCTTTCATAAATGAATGGTTTGAAGGTTTTACGCGCCGAAGGCTACCCACGCATGCCGTGGAAAAACGGCGGTGGCAGCACCGAAGAAATCACCCGTGACGCGGGCGCCGGCCTTGAGGGTTTCGGCTGGCGTCTGTCGATTGCCGACATTGCCGAGTCGGGCGGTTTTTCGACCTTTGCCGGTTACCAGCGGGTGATCACGGTACTGCAGGGTGATGGCATGACCCTGTGTGTTGACGGTGATGACACGCGCCCGCTGTTACCTCTGGACCCGTTTGCGTTCAGCGGCGAGAGCCAGGTGTCCTGCACCTTGCTCGGCGGGGCAATCCGCGATTTCAACCTGATTTACGCGCCGCAGCGTTACCGCGCGCGGTTGCAGTGGCTGGAGGGAGAGCAGCGGTTTTTCAGTTCGGCGGGGACGGTGTTGGTGTTCAGTGTCAGTGAGTTGCTGCAAGTGCAGGTCGGTGACAGCACGGCACAGCTCGGTCGACATGACTGTGTGCAACTGGACGGTAACAGCGAATTGGTCGAAGTCTCCACCAATGCCGCTTGCTGCGTGATCGAACTCCTCCAGAACTGAACAAAACCCTGTGGTGAGGGGATAAATCCCCTCACCACAAAAGCTATCCCTCTCCTGTTTCCCTCTGCGCACCAACTTGTTACCGAACGCCCCAGCGTGGCGCAAAACCACGCTTTCGTAGCCGCTGTGCACTTCCTCCAAACATCCCGCTAAATTTTTCATCAACGCCAGAACCCTTGTGTCAGGCGGTCTTCAGCCCTGTCCGCGATTTTCCTGAACCGCTCTCCAACAAGTTGGCCGCTCGATTGCATATGCTTGTATGTACAAGTAAAGACGTATGCGTATGGGTCACTTGAGACTCCCGCGGCGTCCACTGATTCGCTTGTCGCGCCAAGAGGCGCAAAAGCCGCTTGCCCACCACCAGGGTTGGTTTGAATTGATCGCTG
>NZ_NQYG01000067.1:158-29759 GCF_002878485.1 Pseudomonas sp. AD21 | reverse complement strand
GCTCGTAAGGGCGTGCCGGTTCGATTCCGGCTTCGGGCACCATCTTGAATCAAGGGTTTGCGGGCGAAAGCTGATGCAAACCCTTGTTTGTTTCTGGGTCGCAATTCTGACATTGGTTCGCAGTTCACTTTGTGGGCATGACCCTGTTGCCCGTGCCCTTGCCCTTGCGGATGTACTGCTCGGTCATCCACGGTGGTATGCCCAAGTTGATCCTCGACCCGCATGATGTCGCCGTTCGATTTTGCCTTGTCTGTGCCGGCCTTAGCGGGTAAATCGCGCATCTGGAGCACGGACGTCTCAACTCCAACAGCCTCCCTGGCCCTATCACTTGCCGACAACGACTGTGCGCGTTTGCCTGCTGTCGCAGTCAGCAAACACCCGAGAATCGATTGAGACGTTGACTGGCACAGAAGCAAATCAAAGCCTTGTCCACGCCGTGTTGCGCTCGAATTTTCCAGCGTCAACCGATCGAGCGTTGACATTACATGGCCACCTCCTATCGTTCTCCCCAGACCGCATCCAGGGACCGGATGTGCCGGACAGCCTTTGCGGGCGCGGTCGTTTATGCCATTCCAACCAGGAGCAGCAAAATGTCCAGTGCGACCCAAACCATTGATGTGTTGGTCAATATCGATGCCGATTACTTGCTCGCCCATCCCGGCGACGTAGGCGGCGCAATTTCCATGCTGGTGACGCGTGATGCTGTCGACAGCCATGCCAGCGGCAACACCGGCGAAGGCGGCAACGAGTTGTGGATTGACGTCAAACCCGGCGACAACATCCGCTGGCGCGCAACGACACTGTCGCGTAACTTCGACCGCATTGCATTGATCAAGGACGTCGAGAGCGGCGACCCGCATCAGGGCGGAGATTACCAGGGCACCATGACGAAACCGATAACGTTCAACGTTCCCGGTGTGGTGCTCTATCTGAACAAGGCGGCTCCCGGCGGTGTTTCCAAAACCGACGTGACCTACTCCCTGTGGCAATCCACTGCTCAGAATCAAGGAAAGCTCTGGTACACAATCACCTTCGCTCTGTACGACCGTGACCTGAACCAGATTGGCCCGAACTACACTTGGGATCCCTACATCACCGTCAATGACCAGTAACTGAAATGCCCATGGCCTTGACCGGCTTCCTTCGCGGGTGACGGAGGCACATGACCGGGCTGTGTGCAGGCCCGAAAAAGGAGCCAGATTCATTTCAACAAAATGGATCTGGCTCGAATGGCACTTACTTAACATGTTTTGGGTGCCCGTTTTTTCTGACATCTGCCCTTGCTGACCGACGTGGTTTGGTCAGCAAGGGGTAGGCTTGAGGTCTTCGTTTTATGGCTCGCGGCTCGATACGACCAGGCCGATTTCCGACGCGCCTCTGAGCAATCAGTATCAGTAAATTCGACAGGCCATCCTCGTCTTCGGGGCTGCCATATTGTCGCAGCGCCAGCCATAGCTGAAGGCTGTGTTTGAAGCTCAGTTCGCGAGGTAAACAGTCAGCTAACAGAGCCGATTGTGCCATCAGCATTCGGATCAGATTGTGAGCTAACAGATAGACCCATAACTCCTTTACTGCCATGCCTGGGGTTTTGCAGCTTAACTTTCCAAGTCCCAGCGTAGCTTTGAGATTGCGCAGATCCAGTTCAACATGCCATCGCCCCTTGTAAAGCGATTTCAGGGCTGTTTTAGGTGTTTGCTTTGGGCAATGCAACGTGGTGACCAAAGTTTTTCCACCTGCCTTCAACTCCCGCACTGTCAGTCTTTCAGGCGCCTTTTCGTAATGCGTTTGACTCATCCACAGCGGTCTTCTTGCAGGCTTTTTCAATTCGATCAGGTGATCTTCCGAACCGAGACTCTGCCCTAGGCGAAAGTCCGTGCTGCGCCGTCGAGCACCGTATTGTTCGAACACGCCATCGATACCTCTTCGTTGCAACTCGCACAGCAAGAAATAGGTAGCGTAGTAAGCGTCGCCTAACAAAATGTCACCTGTTTTCAACGTGTCGAGCATTGATCTGAGCAGTGTCTGTTCATCGCCGCCCTTGCCTCGGAAACGTCCAAGAGCAGCATCTAAAACCGCGCCGCTGGAGAGGCAGACGATGCCCACCACTCGACACAACGGAAAACCAAGACCGACTTTCTGGCCGCGAGATTGCGGATAGGCGCCCTGATTGGCCGCTGTGTCGGGCATGCTGACCGTCGTGCCATCCACCAGCCGCACCGGCCGTCCCCTCCAGCGCCACGACGAGGGTGCGTTATCACTTATCGAAGCACCGGTGTGCCTGACCAGCGTGGAAACCATTTCCACAGGCAGGCGTTTTCTGGCTTTGCAGTAGGCGCCCGTGCGGGTGCTATTGGGCGTCATGCCGCCACATGACCGTTTAATCGACAGGTCGTTCACGGCGTTCTGGCAGGAGCGGTCGGCGCTCATTGCTTGAGCCAGAAACATAGACAACGTTTCAGTTGGCGGAAACAGGCGTTCGCGATGTTCTGGCAGTGCAGACTCGACGCGTTGTAAGAGATCGGGAGACGTGAGGAGATTGAAAAACGCATAGGCATCGCAGTCCGAAGCGTGTCGATGAAAACGTTGCTGTTGATGCTGAAGAATTTCACGTCTACGATCCATTTGGGGCTGTGTCCTTGGTTTGTCGGGGTGTGTTCGCAACTATCACCGTAGACCAAGACCAGCCCTTCTTCATTTTTTGCTTTCAGCTCAAGTGGTTAGCTGTTAAGTAAGTGCCATTCGGATCTGGCTCCTTTCGTTTATAGCTCTGGCCTCAACCCCTCTCAGGACACTTGAAGCTCCAGGAGTAAATCTTCATGTCTTTGACTTCTTCGCCAACCGTCGCGACGCCCAGGCAGGTTCCGTTCTTGATGTAGTTGAAACTGCAGAAGCGCAGGCCTTCCGTGCAAGATTCGATTTCATTGAAGCCTTTCTTCACGAGCGTGTTTTCGACCCCGAAATCACCCGAATAGGTCGGGTTTGGTTTCCAGTCATTTTTGATCAAGGCTTTTCGGGCGTTTAAAAATGGCATGTGTTCTTTGATCGGGACGTCTGTCGCATTGGCAAGGGGGTTGATGCCGCAAAGAAGGCTGATGAGGAGCGTTCCCATTGAGGAGTTCTGCATTTTTTGGGTGCCCAGAGTGTGCCACGAACGTTTCCGGCGACATCGGCAGATCTACACTGCTCGACTCGCAGAGTCAGCGCCATGATCGCAGTTTCGAAGACAAATTTTCGTTGAATCTGTAAAGCAGGGAAGGCCAATTTTAACAAGGCCTCCAGTCATTTTGACGGCTCGTTCTTTTGCCTCTGTGCTCAAAACCGTTGGTCAGTTCTCAATGCAATCTCCCTGGCAAGAGACTACTTTTGTGATCTGGTCGGTAAAGTCGCGGGAGATTTCAAGAGGTCATTGAAGCGATAATCTGAGCTAGACCCCGTGACACCGACTTCAGGATGGATCTTGAACAAGGCGCGGTGCATCACCCGATGGGAATTCAGACATTCAGTCTGTGATGCGAACCCGCCATCTTTAGCGTGTTAAGGAGAACACAGATGGCAATCAACCAAACACTCCAGACTTCGGATAAAACCGCTCTCGTCAAAGCCGAGGTGTACCGTTGGTACAATCTCTTCTTTCCGTGGTCGCGCGGCGTCTCCTCCCACTCGGAAGGTGCCATCAAGCCCTTGTACGATGCACTGGCGAATGAGTTTCGGGTGGTGCTCACCGACGGTCAGATCATGAGCCGGGCGGACTACTGGGAGCGACTTTGGGGCCTGTACGGCAAACGTGCCGGAAGCCCGGAATCGCACATCACCAATCTCTCGATCACACCGCTTCCAGGCGACTTCTTCCTCGCGGTCTTCGATCTCGTCAAGGACGGAATCGCCAAGAAGAAAGTCGATTCGGCGCTCATGCGCGTTGACCGCTCCTCTCCATCGGGAATTTCATGGATTTACGTCCACGAAAGCGAGCACGAGAGGGCGCTCTCGTAAGTCGTTCAGTTCCCTTGGTGATGGCTACAAGGCCTGAATGTTCATAACGTTGACGAAATGACCAAGCCCAGCCCCGCGCTGGGCTTTTTCGTTTCTGCGATCCAGGCAGAAAACCAAGAGCCCGGACGTATCCGGGCCTCTGGGGCAAACATTCAGCGCGAGTCAACTTCGTCTGCAATCCGGGCGTTTGATCTTTCCCTGCGCCTGCGAAGCCAACTGAAGAACGCGTGAACCGGGTGTAAAAACGCCGCAAGCACGCACAGCAGCATGATGATGAAAATGGCAATCAGCGGGAGGCTTTCGTGCGAGAACATGGTGGGGTACTCCTGTAGTCACTATGTCGGAACCCGCAGGCTAGACGCATCGAGCCGTGTTTGCGATGAACGTATGTTCATGTTCGGGTACTTGAACTGTGCTACGGAGGGCTCGCCAAAATGATCGATTGTGGATGTGCGCAGGCCATTTTGCGCAGTCATCCTGGGGGCACTACAGGAGCGGGGTTGTAACGCGATAAACCCGCGACGTTCGGCGCTGGCCTTTGGTTGCGGGCAGCGCCGCGCGTGGAGTGATTGAATTTCAGCCGCGCTTCGGCAGTTTCCAGTTCGGACGAATGAAGTGGCAGGTGTAGCCATTCGGGATCCGCTCCAGGTAGTCCTGATGCTCAGGTTCCGCTTCCCAGAATGGCCCCGCCGGTTCGATTTCGGTGACTACTCGGCCAGGCCACAATTTTGAGGCGTCGACGTCGGCAGCGGTGTCCTCGGCGATGTCGCGTTGCTGTTCGTTGAGGTAATAGATTGCCGAGCGATAGCTGGGGCCAAGATCGTTGCCCTGGCGATTGGGCGTGCTGGGGTCGTGGATCTGGAAGAAGAACTCGAGGATCTGCCGGTAGCTGATCACGGCCGGATCGAAAACGATTTCGATGGCTTCGGCGTGGTTGCCGTGGTTGCGATAGGTGGCGTTCGGCACATCGCCGCCGGTGTATCCGACTCGCGTCTGCAGCACGCCGGGATAGCGTCGCAGCAGGTCTTGCATGCCCCAGAAGCAGCCGCCGGCGAGAATGGCGGTTTCGGTTTGTCCGGTCATGATCTGTGCGTCCTCTCGGTGACAGTGGGTATGGCCATTGTTATGAGGGCGCATTGGCCAATTCCAAGGGTTACGATCTTGCCCGACGCTTAACCTTTTTCGTTTGAACGCTTTTCGGCGGTCACGATACAAGCGGAGAAGAAGTTCTTTTGAAAGTCAGCGACCGCTTGTTGCTGCAGTGATTCTGAAGTGTAAACCGGGATCTGATAGGCCTCTCCAATCAGGATCTTGTACAAGTCGCTGACATACTTGTCTTGCGCGCCTTCAGCCAACTCCCAGAGTGAAGCCTTCGGCACACCGGCCTGTCGGCCTTTCATGATCTGTCTGGCCGAGTTTTCTGTGCGTTTGCACTCTTCGAAATCTTCACTGGGCAGAGCGGCTGCATGAGCGGAAAGGCTCAGGGTGACCATGGCAGCCGCTACAGCAAGTCTGGGTGTGTGCACGAGGCGTCGTCCTTGAAAGTGTGGTCGAACTTTAACATTCGAGTCGCCGTTACACAGAGGCAATAAGAAGCCCCGGCGGTTGCGGCCAGGGCATTTTGCTCGGTCTGTTGGTTCGGGTCAGTACTTCACGCAAGGGGGAATGGACTAACAGTACTGCCGTGGCGTGGGCTGTTGAGGTCTTTACACAAAAGCTTGCCCGTGAAAGCCCCGTGGCAGACGCTGCGGCCCGGCCAGTGCGGTCAATCGTTCGATCCATTCCGATCGCCAGTTCGACGCGCCATGAACGGCCTTGGCATGGCGAGCGGCACGCCGTGCAGCATTGCGTTGGGTTTTGCGCGCTTCTTTGTAGGCATCGGTGTTGCGGCAGCTGCGGCATTTGACGCGGTTGAGTTCCTGGCTCGAGGCAAGGTTGTTGCCCTTGTGACCACAAGCCAGATGTCCGTCTGTTTTGAAATGGATAACCATGAACAGTCTCCTGGGTGACGTGTACAGGTTATGACCTCCCACGACCCAGGGCGTTCGGTGCATCGGCCAAGTGGCTCGTCTGGTTACTGTCGTTTATTGCTGCGCGATCATCTGAAGCGCGGCAATGGTCGTTCGACAGGTTGCAGCGAAGACAGTGTGCTGCGGATCAGCGGCGTGTCTTTTTCGATGTCGTTCAGGCGATCACGGATGCGCAGGGCGGTCGGATGTCCGCCTTGATGATCGACCCAGTCGGCGATCTCCTTGCAGGCCGCAGCAAGGCGCGCCTGACGGGAGTCGAGCAGGGTGAGGAGGGTGGTGATGGACTCTTTTTCGGACATGGAACACCTCCGTTCAGAAAACCGTTGAGAGGCAGCAAAAAGCTCGCAGAGCTGCGAGCTCTCTGCCGTTGGGGCGCTGGTCCGTCAGCTGAATTGAGTATAGACCCGGCCTGTCAATTGCATCAGCCGACCGACTGCCGCGCCGACACTGGCGAACTCGCGGCATTGAGCCGGTGGCATTCGCGTCGGGCATCTTCCTCGAGATCGTAGCCATCGCCGATGAAGCCGCCGGTACGGGTGTCGTTGATTCGATACCAACGGCTGGCCTCGGCGGGTTCATGCAGACTTTCCCCGGCGCGGCGGCCGTGAATGATGATCTTGTTGCAGCGCTTCACGACAAAAATGTCTTCCATGGCGTCACCACAGCAATTAGGTGTCAGATCAACTATAGAAGCCTTGGCCAATCGTGCAAAAAATAGACAGTCAGTTCGTCGGTTGCAATCGCCATCCCTCGTGATGCCAATCCAGGTGATGCGTCGGTTGCAAGGCCTGCAAAAAGTCCGGGTCGTGGGAAGCCGCGACAATTGCCCCGGGAAACGTCTGCAATGCCTGTTCGAAAGCCTGTACCGAGGCCAGGTCCAGATGATTGCTAGGCTCATCGAGCAGCAGCAATTGCGCGGGCGTCTGGCGCCACAACGCTACCGCGAGCGCGGCTTTCAAGCGTTCACCGCCGCTCAGTGAAGCGCTTGGGCGGGTGACCCGTTGCGCGTCCAGTTGCAGGTGCGCCAGATGGCTGCGCAATGCGCTTTCACTCAATGGGCTCTGCAGCGCGATCAACTGTTCCATGACGCTGAGGCGATCGTCCAGTAACACCAGGTGCTGGTCGAGGCAGGCCACGGGAACATGGGTGGTGCATTCGCCGCTCACGGGGTGCAGATCGCCGGCGAGCAGCCTGAGCAAGGTCGATTTGCCGCAGCCATTGGGGCCATTGACGGCAACGCGCACGGGGCCGTTCAACGTCAGGTTGAACACCTGCGCCGGCAACCATGGCAGGCGCACGTCCATCAATGTGCAGACCCTGCGCGAGCTGGGTACTGCGCTGCCGGGAAGGTTCATCAGCACCACATCGTCCGGGAGCACCTTGACGTAGGCGTCACGCACCCGGGCGTCGAGCTCCGATTTGCGCTGCTGATGACCATGACGCACATGCCCCATGATCTGCCGTGCGGCACCTTTGAGGCTGGCGCGTTCGAAGCCCGAGACATTGGCGGTCTTGGCATTGCGCAACGAGCGGGCGGCATGGCGCTGGATGGTGTCGTGTTCGGTTTTCAGGCGCTGCTGTTCACGCCGGCGCTCGGTTCGGCTTTGATCGAGCGTCGCTTGCGCCGCGGCCTGATGGATCTGCCGCTGCTGTTGATACGCGCAAAAGTTGCCGCCGTACACTGTGACGCCCAATGGCGTCAGCTCGACGATACGCTGCATGCGTTCAAGCAATTGCCGGTCATGACTGACGACGATCAGTGCGCCGCGCCAGCGTTGTAGCTCAATCATCAGCCACTGCCGGCCGGCGGCGTCCAGATGGTTGGTCGGCTCATCCAGCACCAGCAAGCGCGCCGGACTCAGGAAGGCACCGATCAACGCCAGGCGGGCCTGTTGACCGCCGCTCAGAGACTGAGTCAAATCCGTCGGTGCAACATCCGGCAGCCCGGCATCATCGAGCCGTTGGCGCAGACGTTCGGCCAGATCCCAGCGTTCGCCGAGGATGTCGAAATCTTCCGGTGTCGCCTCGCCCCGTTGCAGGCGGCGCAGTGCGCGCAGGGCGCAGGAGGTGCCTGTGGCGTCGGCTACGGTCTGCTCCGGTCCGGCGATGAATGTTTGCGCCACATAGGCCACGGCCTCCGTGCAGGTGACGCTGCCGGCAGTCGGTTGCAAGTCTCCGGCAATCAGCCGCGCAAGCACGCTTTTGCCGACGCCATTGCGCCCGACGATCGCGGTGTGGGTGTGATCGAATTGCAGATTCAGATCATTGAAAACCGTCTCGCCATTGGCGAACTGAAAAGCCAACTGATTCAGGCAGACGAGGGCAGGCGTATGCGAGACGTGAGTCATCGGCACCTCCGAAAAATGTCGTGAACAGTGACAGGCGCGATTCAGCGCGTGCCGCGATTACATTTTCAGAAGGCTTGATTGTTCACTGTCTGCGGTTGTCCTGAAGAGGGGAAAGGTCGCTAGCCTAGAACAGCTGGACGCCTCGATCAAGGCGCGTCCAGCATTTGCTCCAGAAACATTGCCAGGGCGACTTCCTCGGCGCGCAGGCCTTTGCGCACTCTCGGGCGTGGCAGTTCGGCCAGCGCTCCGAGCAGGAACCGTTCGACCACGGCCGGATGGATGTAGCACTTGCGGCACACCGCCGGGGTGTTGCCCAGTTGCTTGGCAACGCTCTTCACCATGTCCACCACGTGCCGTTTCGCCTCGGCCTCCGACTCCCAGTGCAGCTCGCGCAACACCGCCAGAGCCAGCGCGCTGCCGGCCCAGGTGCGGTAGTCCTTGGCGGTGAAGTCGGCGCCGGTGAGGGTTTGCAGGTAAGTGTTGACGTCGTGTGAACTGACGGTGTGCCGCTCGCCGTTTTCGTCCAGATACTGGAACAGATTCTGCCCGGGAATCTCCAGGCAACGCTTGATGATGCGTGCCAGGCGTCGATCCTTGACGGTGATCTGATGCTCGATGCCGCTTTTGTCGCGAAACTGGAACAGGATTGCGCTGCCGTTGACCTCGACATGCCGGCTGCGCAAGGTGGTCAGGCCGTAGGAGCGGTTGTCCCGCGCGTACTGAGTGTTGCCGACGCGGATCAGCGTGGCGTCGAGCAGCGTGATGACGGTGGCCATGACCTTGTCACGGCTGAAACCGGGCGCGTCCAGCAGGGCTTCGAGCTGTTTGCGCAGTTTCGGCAACGCCAGGCCGAACTCACGCAGGCGCGAGTATTTGTCGGCGTCGCGCACCTCCCGCCAGCGCGGGTGATACCGATACTGCTTGCGGCCCCGGGCATCGCGGCCGGTGGCCTGCAAATGGCCGCGCGGGTCGGCGCAGATCCACACGTTGGTGTAGGCCGGTGGCACCGCCAATGAATTGATTCGTTTGATTTCGTCGGGATCACTGATGCGCTGTCCGGCCGGATCGAAATAGGCGAACTTGCCGCGCAGTTTCTTGCGGGTCAGGCCGGGTTGGGTATCTTCGACGTAATGCAGGTCGGGGGGTAGCACGTCGGCTGGCGCAGTGTCGGGCATGGCGTATGTCCTTGGCGGCAAATCGCTCTGTTACAGCGATTGACCGCGCGCCGTTGCCGTCGTGCCAACGAATTCAGGCGAGTACTGCGACGGCCTTGATCTGCGCCCACAAGTGCTGGCCCGGGTGAATGCCGAGCTGATCCCGGGAGAAGCGGGTGATCCGCGCCAACAGCGGTGTGCCACCGGCGTCCAGCCGAATCAGCACGTGCGCGGTGTTGTCCGCCGCCTGCTCGCTGACCACGGTGACCGGCAACCGATTGAGGATGCTGCTGGCCTCGCTGTCATGCTGACTCAGACTGATGTCGCGGGCGTGCACCTTGGCGCGCAGGGTCTGACCTACGGCCATCGGTGCGTGCGTTACGCGGATGTTCATTTCGGTGGCCGGCAGTTGCAGGCTGAGCAACTGATAATCAGCGTCGTAGGCACTGACCTGGCCTTCGATGATCACCCCGGCGTCGTCGCCCATCGCCATTGGCAGGTCGAGACGCGCGAGGGTTTCGCCAATCGGGCCGCTGGCCAGCGCCTTGCCGTCGCTGAGCAGCACCAGATGATCGGCCAGTCGCGCGACCTCATCCTGAGCGTGGCTGACGTACAGCACTGGAATGTCCAGTTCATCGTGCAGGCGTTGCAGGTAGGGCAGGATTTCGTTTTTGCGCTGGCTGTCGAGGGCGGCCAATGGCTCATCCATCAGCAGCAGCTTGGGGCTGGTCAACAGTGCGCGGGCGATGCCGACTCGCTGGCGTTCGCCGCCGGACAGATGCTGCGGATGGCGCTCCAGCAAATGGCCGATCCCCAGCAGTTCGGTGGCTTGCGCCATGTCGACTCGGCGCTCGGCCTTGGCGATGCGTTTAAGGCCGAACTGCAGGTTGGCCAGCACCGACAAGTGCGGAAACAGGCTGGCTTCCTGGAACACATAACCTAGCGCACGTTTGTGCGGCGGGACAAAAATGCGCCGTTCGCTGTCCTGCCAGACTTCGTCGTTGACCTGGATAAAACCCTGTTCGGCGCGTTCAAGACCGGCGATGCAACGCAGGCAGGTGGTTTTACCCGAACCGGAATGACCATACAACGCGGTCACGCCACGCCCTGGCAAGTGCAGATCGACATCCAGGCTGAAACCCGAATAGGTGATTTTCAGACGTGCATCAATCATCGATCAGCTCCAGCCTGCGCGGGTCTTGCGGCTGGAGTACAGCGCCAGCAACACCAGAAACGAAAACACCAGCATTGCCCCGGCCAGCCAATGGGCCTGAGCGTATTCCATGGCCTCGACGTGATCGTAGATCTGCACCGAGACCACCCGGGTCTTGTCGGGAATGTTGCCGCCGATCATCAGCACCACACCGAATTCACCGACGGTATGCGCGAACCCGAGGATCGCCGCCGTCACGAAACCGGGGCGGGCCAACGGCAGTATCACACTGAAAAAAGTGTCCCAGGGATTGGCGCGCAAGGTTGCGGCCACTTCCAGTGGGCGAGTGCCGATTGCGGAGAACGCGTTTTGCAACGGTTGCACCACAAACGGCATGGAATAGATCACCGAACCGATCACCAGCCCGGTGAAGCTGAACGTCAGGGTGCCCAGGCCCAGCCACTGGGTGAACTGCCCGAGAAAGCCGTTGGGCCCCATCATCAGCAACAGGTAGAAACCGATCACGGTCGGTGGCAGCACCAGGGGCAGGGCGACGATCGCCCCGATCGGGCCGCGTAACCAGGAACGGCTGCGCGACAGCCACAGGGCAATCGGAGTGCCGACGACCAGCAAGATCGCGGTGGTCAGGGACGCCAGTTTCAGGGTCAGCCAGATCGCCGCGAAGTCGGCACTCGAGAGCGACATTTAGAGCTGGTAGCCGTAGGACTTGATGACCGCAGCGGCTTTCGGGCCTTTGAGGTATTCAACCAGCGCCTTGGCGGCGGCGCTGTCCTTGCCTTTGTTCAGAATCACCGCGTCTTGTTTGATCGGGTCGTGCATGCTGTCCGGAACGATCCACGCCGAACCACTGGTGACCTTGCCGTCCTTGTAGATCTGCGACAGCGCGACGAAACCCAGTTCGGCATTGCCGGTGGAGACGAACTGGTACGCCTGGGTGATGTTCTGGCCTTCGACGATCTTGGCTTTGGTCGCTTCAGTCAGCTTGAGCTTTTCCAGTACCTGAGTGGCGGCCAGGCCGTACGGCGCGGCTTTCGGGTTGGCGATGGACAGGTGCTGGTACTCGTTTTTCTTCAGCACTTCGCCTTTGGCGTCGACGTAACCTTCTTTCGCCGACCACAGTGCCAGGGTGCCGATGGCGTAGGTGAAGCGCGAGCCTTTGACGGTGTCGCCTTCTTTTTCCAGTTTTTCCGGGGTGGTGTCGTCGGCGGAGAGGAACACTTCGAACGGCGCGCCGTTCTTGATCTGGGTATAGAACTGGCCGGTGGCGCCGTAGGCTGCGACCAGTTTGTGCCCGGTATCTTTTTCGAAATCGGCTGCAATCGCCTGGATCGGCGCGGTGAAGTTGGCGGCGACAGCCACCTGCACTTCATCGGCCTGAGCAGTGCCGAAGGCGAACACCGCCAGCAAAGTGGCCAGGCAAGTTGGGGCAAAACGTGAGGCACGAATGGTCATGTAACAGCTCCGTTATTGGCGTGTGCAGAGGGCAGTTATTGTTGGGGGTGGACTGCACCGATGCGAGGGGGTGAAACGCTATATAGTGAAATATATAGCGAAATGCCGCTAAACGGGAAGTGCTTATAAACACGGGGAGAGGCTGTGCCATGCCTCACCCCGTGCCGGATCATCGGCGAGCCAGTTTCGCCAGGGCGTCTTCAGCCAGTTGCCGGGTCAGTTCGGCGCTGCTGAGTTCCTCGCCCAATGGGAAGGCCTGACCGGCCCAAAAATTACTGAACTGCGCTTCGCTTTTGGCGCGCAATGGCATCAATGCTCCACCGGCCAGCGGGAACGCCGGCGCTTTGGGCGACATTGGGCCGATTTCGCGCATCACCCGATTGAGAATGCCCCGAGCCGGGCGCCCGGTGAACAGGTTGGTAACGGCGGTTTCGCTTGCCTTGGCGGTGCGCAGTGCCTGGTGGTGGGAGGCGCTGACTTTGGCTTGCGGTGTGAACAGATACGCGGTGCCAACCTGCACCGCCGATGCTCCGAGCATCAATGCCGCCGCCACACCTCGGCCGTCGGCAATGGCGCCGGCAGCAATGACCGGTACCTTGACCGCGTCAGCGATCTGCGGCACCAGGGCAAAGGTGCCGACCTGGCTGCTCAAGTCATCACTGAGAAACATCCCGCGGTGCCCGCCAGCTTCGTAGCCCATGGCGATAATCGCATCGCAGCCGTGTTGCTCGAGCCACACCGCTTCGGCGACGGTGGTGGCGGACGAGAGGATTTTCGCGCCGGTGGCCTTGACCCGATCCAGCAGGGATTTCTCCGGCAGGCCAAAATGAAAACTCACCACTTGTGGGCGAAACTCTTCCAGCACGGCGCACGCCGCCGCATCGAAGGGGGCACGGTTGGAAACCGGTGTCGGTGCATCGAAGTCAATGCCCAGTTCGCGATAATAAGGCTCCAGCAGATTTTTCCAGTCACGCGCTCGTTGTTCATCGGCGGCCGGTGGCTGATGACAGAAAAAGTTGACGTTGAGCGGATGGCGGGTGTGCTCACGGATGGTCTGCAGATCTTCGCGCAGTTGTTCAATGCTCAACATCGCTGCCGGCAGTGAACCCAACCCGCCCGCGTTGCACACCTCAATCACCATGGACGGAGTCGTGGCGCCGGCCATGGGAGCCTGGATGATCGGCAGTTCGATGCCGAGCAGGTCAAGGATGCGGGTGTCAGGCCATTGACTCATGGAAGCGATTCTCCGAACGATGAAACGGGGCAGGGACGGCAGAGCCGGTTTTTTAACAGCAAAACCGGACTCAGGGCCAGCCCGAATTTTCCGGGCATGGGGCATCGCCCCCTGTCAGCGTCGATGAAATCCGCCACCACCACCGCCTCCAAAGGAACGGTTCATGTTTTGCGAGGAGTTGTGAAAGTTATTGGTGCGCTGGTTGCCGAAGTTGCGCGCCGCCGATTCGCGATTGAGGTTTTGCAACTGGGCATTGTTGTTGACCGGTGCCGTGCGGGTCGGGCTGCCCTTGACCATTGATTGCCAACCGTTGTCGGTCTTCTTGTAGACGTTGCCGTCGTGCCCGGCATACACGTTGTCGCCGACCCGTGCGGCGCCGCCGTTACGCCCTTTCACGCCGCCATATTGGGTGGTCTTGTCGGTGTTGGGGTTGTAGACCGCGCCACGATTGGCGGTGACCTGGGTGCCGTTGCGTGCATTGCCCGCCGTCATCCGGCCACCGGCGATGGCGCCGCCGTTCGGCCCGACCACTTCGCCGCTGCGCCCGGCTGCGTAATTGCCGTTGTAGACATTGTGTACAGCCCCGCGCTGACCCGCCGCGGCAACGCCGGTGCGCGAGTTATAGGAAGAGCCGACCTGACCCGCCCAGCGATTGCCGGTCCAGGCGTTGTAGCCGGCGCCATAGCGACTGACGGTCGCGCGGTCACCCCATTGGCGATAGATATTGCCGGTGGTGCCAGCCCAGCCACCGGGGCCCCAGGCCACGGCACCGCCGCGATAACCGTAAGCGGCGCCGCCCCAGGCCAGCGGCGCGGGATACAAGCGCGGCCCCCAGGCGTAACCCCAACCGTAATTGCCCCACCACGGATAAGCGCCCCAGCCCCAGCCCATCGCCACGGTGTTGCCGCCCCAGCTCCAGCCGAAGCCGAAACCGAAGGTCCAGCCGGTCCACGGCGTGTAGCGAATCGCGACGCCGAAACCGTAGGTCACCGGCGGCCCGTACCAGACGCTGCCGACCCACGGTGTATACGGGTAACCCGTGCCGTAGACCACCACGCCGGTGGCCGGGTCCAGGTTCGAACCCTGGTAACCCGGGGTATAGCCGACCACCACGGTATCGCCGCTGGATTCATAGACTTTGACGTAAGTGAGGTAATGCATCGGTGAACTCGGCGGAATCGAGTAGATCACTGCCGGCACCGAACTGGCGACCACCCACGGCCCGTTCACCGACGTCGCGGTGAACCAGATACCGTTTTCCACCGCATACCAACTGTCGTTATCGACGCGGATGATCGGCGTGGCGCTGTTGATCACATACTGCAGCGGTGTGGTGGTGATCGCCTTGAGTTGCGGCTCGCCGTCGAACTGCGGCGCGGTCATTTTGACGGCGTTTTTCTTGATCGCCGAGGTTTGCGGAATGGTCGCGGCGATCGCGGCTTCCTTGGCCTGTGGCGTGCCGGCGACGGAGGCCTTGACGTTCTCTTTCGGACTGTCGTCGGGGATGTTGGCGAAGTCTGCCGGCAGTTTGTCCGCCGGGGTAAACGTCCAGGGACCGTTCATGTCGGCGGCACGGAACCAGCGGCCGGAGATCAGCACGTAACTGTTCTGGTCGCCGATTTCCTTGAAAATGTGGCCGGTGGTATTGCTCACGTACAACAGGCCGGTGCCCTGAATCGGCGACCACTGCGGTGCGCCGTCGGTGACGATCAGTTCGGTGGGCGTAGTGGCGATGAAGATTTTCGGCTGTGGCGGTTTGGCCAGGCTGGGGATCTTGTCTTTCGGATCACTCTGGCCGGTCAGCAGATCGACCTGACGACTCTGAATCGCCGCTTGCCTGGCTTTCTCCAGATTGGCCGGGGGCGTGGCCAGGCGGGTGTACTCGCCGCTGAGGCTGTCGGCGACCATCCAGCCATCAAACACGTGCAGGTAATGCTTGCCCTCAGCGTCCTTGAGCAACAGCGGACGGGTGTTGATCACCCGTTGCAGCGCAGTGCCTTCGACCGCCCGGTAGGCCGCGTCACCATCGATGTAGACCAGCAGGGCGGGGACGTCGGCGCTGATGATCGCCGGCGGGGCGTTCTCCAGCGGTGCGCTGTCGGCTTTCTGCTCGGCCGACAGCACGCCGACGGCGGCTTCGAGTTGATCGAGGGAAATGGTTTTTTTGCGGCTTTCGGCATCTTTTTGCAGTGCCGCGAGCCACACATCCGCCTGGCTGGCATCGGCGGGGAAGTCAGCCTTGATGATCTTGTATTGATCCAGCGCGACCCAGCGCGTGGCCTTGTCGACCAGGGTGTGTGCGCTGAACTGGACAATGCCGTAGGTGGGTTTGCCATCGGCGCCCGTGGCTTCGACCGCCGCCCGGGCATTGAGCGTGTAGCCATCCCAACTGTCGAGCTGCGGCTGATACACCGTCAGCTTGGCCTTGCCGCTGGTGATCACTTGCGGCCAGGTCGGCGCGCTGGGTGCAGCGTCAGTTGCGGCGGGTTTGGTGGCAGTGGCCGGGGCTGCCCAGGCGTTACCAACGCTCAGCAGGCACAGCAATAACATCGCAAGCAATGAACGCGGGTAAGACATTGTCAGCTCCATCGACAGGGCCGCTTTCGGGAGGGAGGGCAGCGAAAGCACGACCGTCGAAAAAGCATAGCCGCCCGCTCTGGAATTACTCGGCGGATTTGCGAATTGGCGCAAAGTCGGGTGGGGCAATGTGTTGCTTTGTGTTATTTCAAGGCGCGAGGATTTGAATCCATTGATTGCGAGGCAGCCATGTTCAACGGCATTTTGATCGACAAAGACGACAACGGTTACCACGCCAGCCTGCAGCAGATCAGCGAAGCGCAGCTGCCTGAAGGCGACGTGACGGTGAAGGTTGCGTACAGCACGCTGAACTTCAAGGACGGTCTGGCGATTACGGAAACAGTCCGGTGGTGCGCAAGTTTCCGATGGTGCCGGGCATCGACCTGGCGGGAACGGTCGAGGTCAGTTCGCATCCCGACTATCAGGCCGGTGATCAGGTGCTGCTCAATGGCTGGGGCGTGGGCGAGAATCACTGGGGCGGGTTGGCGCAGAAGGCGCGGCTCAATGGCGACTGGCTGATTCCCTTGCCCAAAGCTTTCAGCGCCGCGCAAGCGATGGCCATCGGCACCGCCGGTTACACGGCGATGCTGTGCATTCTGGCGCTGGAGCGTAATGGCGTGACTGCGGTTCAGGGCGAGGTGCTGGTGACCGGCGCCAATGGCGGGGTCGGCAGTTTCGCCATCGCGCTGCTCAGCAAGTTGGGTTATCGCGTGGTGGCGTCCACCGGCCGGGTTTGCGAGCATGAGTACCTGAAACAACTGGGCGCCAGCGAAATCATCGACCGCGCGACCCTGTCGGAACCGGGCAAACCGCTGGCCAAGGAGCGCTGGGCAGCAGTGATCGATTCGGTCGGCAGCCACACGTTGGCCAACGCCTGTGCCAGCACCCGCGCCGAAGGCACGGTGGCGGCCTGCGGTCTGGCCCAGGGCATGGACTTCCCGGCGTCGGTGGCGCCGTTCATTTTGCGCGGTGTGACCCTGGCTGGGATCAACAGTGTGACGCAACCCAAGGCACGGCGGATCGAGGCTTGGGAGCGTCTGGCCAAGGATCTGGACTTCGCCCTGTTGCCCTTGATCAGTCACGAAATCGCCCTGAGCGAAGCCATCGATGCGGCGCCGAAACTGCTCGCCGGGCAGCTGCGCGGCAGGGTTGTGGTCGACGTCAATCGCTGACAAAGTAAGCGCCATTGCGGCCCTGTGTGGCCGCACCTCTATCTTGGGAGCGGCATTTTCGATGGACTTGAAACGACAGCAAATCGACGCCTTCACCGTGGCCGGCCTGCGCGTACGGACCACCAACGCCGCAGAGCATCGTCCGGAGACCGCGAAGATCGGCCCGATGTGGGAGCAGTTTTTCAGCGAAGAGCAGGCCGAGAGCATTCCAGCAAAGATCGCCAACTCGCCAATTTATGGTGTGTACTCGGCTTACGAGTCCGATGCCTCGGGGGCGTTCGATGTCACCGCTGGCGTCGCCGTGAGCGCGCGCACCAAGGACTACGAAGCGGTGCAGATTGAAGCCGGTGAGTACCTGGTGTTCGAAGCGCAGGGCACTTTGCCTGACGCGGTCATTGCGACCTGGGAGCGGATCTGGACGTTCTTTGAGCAGAGCCCACAGATTCAGCGTCGTTACGCCACCGACTTCGAGGCCTATACCGGCCCCGAGTCCGTGGCGGTCTACATCGGCATCCATTAAGGCTGCGTTTCGCGCTCCAGCAGTTGGCGCTTGCGCTCCACGCCCCAGCGATACCCCGAGAGATTGCCATCGCTGCGCACCACCCGATGGCAGGGGATCGCCACGGCCAGACGGTTGGCGCCGCACGCCTGCGCCACGGCGCGCATGGAGGTCGGCGCGCCGATGCGTTGGGCGATCTCGGCGTAGCTGGCGGTGCGCCCAGCCGGGATTTCCCGCAGCGCCTGCCACACCCGCTCCTGAAACGCGGTGCCGCGCACATCCAGTGGCAAATCGAGCCCCAGCGCTGGCGCCTCGATGAAACCCACCACTTTGGCAATCAACTGTTCGAAGCCGGCATCGGCGCCAATCAGGTTGGCCTGACGGAACTGATCCTGCAGATCACACACCAGTTGATGCGGATCGTCACCCAACAGAATCGCGCAGACCCCGCGCTCACTCTGTGCCACCAGAATCGCCCCGAGTGAGCACTGGCCGACGGCAAAGTGAATGTCGTTGTTGCGCCCGGCTGCGCGATAGTCGCCGGGTTTCATGCCCAGCACCTTGTCGGCCGATTCATAGAAGCGACTGTTGGAGTTGAAGCCTGCGTCGTACAGCGCAGCGGTCACCGAGCCACCGTCCGCCAGCCGTTCACGCACTCGGCGCGAGCGATGCGCCGCTGCGTAGCCCTTGGGCGTCAGGCCGGTTGCCGCCTTGAACACGCGGTGAAAATGGAACGGGCTGAGGCCGGCAACCTCGGCGAGTTCGTTGAGCGCGGGCGTCGTTTCGCAGGTTTCGATCTGCCGACAGGCCAGCGCCACGGTCGCGGCGTGTTGGGCGGCGACGTCAGTCTGATCCTTGCTGCTGCGTTTGCTCGGGCGGTAACCCGCAGCTTCAGCGGCTTCGGCGCTGTCGAAGAACTCGACGTTCTGCGGCTTGGGCAAACGCGAAAGACTGCTCGGGCGGCAATAGATGCCAGTGGTTTTCACCGCATAGACAAACTGCCCGTCGGCCCGTGGATCCCGTGCAACGACGGCGGCCCAGCGTGGATCGGTTTCAACGTTGATGATCGGCGAAAGCTTTTTCATGGCGAGTAGTCCGTTGACCTGTTTGATTCAGGTTAACCAGCAGTGATGTTAGTAACACTCCGCGCCTTGCGGTCAAATTATTCAGGGTCATCCGGCAACGCGAAAGGTCAGGTTGATCCGGCGTTCGCCCAAGCGTGGATGCCGCCCTGGCTTGATCGGCAGTACGCCGTGAAAACGCAAGCGATCGACCCCGCCCCAGGCCACCATGTCGCCGTGCAGCAGGGGAATGCGCTGGCTCTTGTCGCTTCGGGCAAAACCACCGAACAGGAACATTGCCGGTAAACCCAGTGACAACGAAACGATCGGTGCCGCGTAGGCATGTTCGTCTTTGTCCTGGTGCAAAGACATCTTGGCGCCGGGGACATATTGGTTGATCAGGCAGGAATCCGCGCAAAAGTCGGCAAATCCTGCGCGGTGCGCCGCTGTTTGCGCCAGTTCGAACAGCACCCGCGGCATCGCCGGCCAAGGCCTGCCGCTCAGCGGGTCGACGGTGCTGTAGCGATAGCCACTGCGATCAGTGATCCAGCCCAGCGCTCCACAACTGCTGGTGCCCACCGACATGCTGAAGCCGCCCGGGGTGACCATGTGCCGCAACGGCGCGGCAGCGAGCAGGGCATCCAGCGCCAGCAACAACTCATCGATAACCGGCAGGGCGAAGCCGCGCAACAGCCACGACTGTTCACCGATTTGCTCGGTGCGCGGTTGTTGTACGGGCTCGTGGTCGGCGAACAGGTCGAAGGTGGTTGGTTGCATGGTGCTCATGTGGCGTCGTGGAAGATGATGCCCAGGGTATGCCGATTTCCACTGTGCAGGCGACTGACGCCATGCCGCAGGGTCACCTTATAGTCGCCGCGTGTGCCCCTGACCGGACGCTGGTTGACCGCAAAGATCACCGCATCACCTTGTTGCAGATCCACCACATGCGGGCGCGATTGCATGCGCGGGCGCTGCTCGGTCAGGACGAATTCGCCGCCGGTAAAGTCTCGCCCCGGTGCTGACAGAAGAATCGCCACTTGCAACGGGAAAACCAGTTCCCCGTAGAGGTCCTGATGCAGGCAGTTGTAGTCCTGCGGGCCGTACTTCAACAACAGCGGCGTTGGCCGCAACTGACCGGCGGCGTGGCAGCGCTGAAGAAACTCGGCATGTGCCACAGGGAAACGTACGGGCAAACCCATGCGTTCGTACCAGCGGTTGGCCAACGGCACCAGGCGCGGATACAGCGCGTTGCGCAGGCGCTCGACCGTGGTCGGCAGGGGATAGCGAAAGTATTTGTATTCCCCGCGACCGAAACCGTGGCGGGCCATGACGACCTGCGAGCGGAACGGTTCGGTCTGCGGATACAGTGCACTCAGGCGCTCGCAGGTCTGTACCGAGAGCAGCGCGCGAATGATGGCGTAGCCTTGCTCATCCAGTTGCTGTTCGAGGCTTGCCCAATCGAGCGCATCCAGCCGGGACGGGGACATTGACATGCTGACTCCTGAACGCTTGGTCGAGGCGGTCAGTCTGGGCAGGTCCCGGCGGCAGAACACTCCGCCGCTTGCGGTCGAATCCGACGCGTTGCGTTACAGGGCTTTGCTGACGGCGATATCGCTGATCACGTCTTCAGTGGTGCCATGGATGGCGTCCAGCGCAGCCTTGGCCTCTTCCACGGTGCCGTGCTCCAGTTGCGCGAACTCGAAGCGGCGCTCACCGTTGAGCTTGTATTTGATGACGTATTTAGTCGTTTGGGCCACGGTCGTGCTTACCTTGCGTTGGGGGCGACTCAGCTGAGTTTGGTGCTGGAGCGGCGGATGATCTTGATCGAGTGGGTCAGGGTCGGCTTGCGCGTGACGCTGATGGCGCGGCGGTTGACGGTGTCGATGGTGATGTTCCAGAAACCAGTGCTTGGCGCGGTGATGCGCGCAGGAAACGTGTCGAAAGCGCCGCCGTGGTAGGTGTGGCGTCCGCCGTTCTTGAAGGCGCGGAAGTTGGCGTCGTTCATCAAACGGATGTTGCAGGTTTGCGAGCATTGGATGACGACGATGTCGTCTTCGTTGAGGTGCTCGCGCTGGTGAATGAATTTCATGGGCGCCTCCAAAAGGGCTTTTTCTACTAAATCAAAACGATAGCATGTGCGATTGGCGCAGTTTATCAGCCCGAACGGGTTATTATCCCGCCGTCGAGCGCCGCTTTGACAATTAAAAACAGTTATTCGCGATTCGATGCGGGTTTAATGGAGTGAGCCTCGGAGAAAAATGGCATTACTGCTGTCCGACGGTCTTTATGGGAGGTGTTTGTATGAAGTGGGGTGTGGTGTGTCTGCCATTGATCTTGGCCGTGGGTGGTTGCGCGAGCGTTTCCGAAATCAATGAAACGTTGCCGACCATGAGCGTGATTTCCGGCAAGAAACCCCATGAGTATGCTCAGTGCCTGGCGGACAAGCTTGCCAGCAGCCGCGGCGCGTTGCAGATGCAACCGCACAAGGATGGCGTTCGAGTGATTGTTCCCGGGAAATTTTCGACCGGCGCGGCCGCCGTGTTTGATATTGACGATCGCTCCGGCGGCAGCAGTATCAAGCTGCATGAGCGCATGTCCAATGTGCCGATTCGTCCGCGTGACGTGCAAAACGCCGCCAATGCCTGTATTTCCGGCTGATAGACTATAAGTTGTCAGCACCGATGCCGTCACAGCCCTGCTGTGACGGCATTTTCATTTCTGGAGTCGCGCATGAAGCGAGAGCAAGTACGGGAGCGCCACGCAGAAGGCCTGATTTCTGCCACGCATGTTATTCAGAACCCGGCCAATCCGGGCGAGTGGATCGTGTTTTTCAAGAAGAGCGCCGGGCGCAGCTATTTTCTGGTAGACGACAACGATGAAGTCGAATCCTTTGCCCGGCTCGACGACTTGATCGAGATCGTGCGCGGGCTCGGTATCAAGTTCGCCGAGATCCACATGTAGGGGTCTATTTGCAGACCACCACCACACTGCGGTTCTTGTAGTTGCCGACATCGACCCCCAGGGTCTTGTCGCTTTCCTTTGGCGCCGGCGTGCCATCGGTACCGACGATGCGATACCCGGTGCCGGCGCAGGAGGCATCAGCCTTTTCGTAGCAGGTGGCCCAGGAGTTGGCCTCGCCGGAGCAGTCGATGGTCAAGCCCTGTTCGCCGTTGTTCAGGTAAGTGGTTTGCGAAGTGGCACAGCCACCGAGGGCCAATACCGCGATCAGCGGCAGCAATCTGTTCAAGTTCATAGGAATGTCGTCTTCAGCGAGGGAGGGGCTAAACGCTCTGACAGCGCCGTAGTGAAAAGGTTATAGCGATAGGCCACTTGTTTCATTGATCTTTCCGCGGTCCACAAAAAAGCCCTGCGCAAGGGCAGGGCTCGGCATCATGTGTCGCCGCCGCTCAGTCTTGATCCTTGCCTCGGCGTTTGGCCGACGCAGGGGTGTCAGTGAACACCGACGCGACATCAGTCGCCATCTGCTCGCTGTCGAACGGCCCGGCGATGTGTTCGCCATTGGTCGTGGTCAGCGTCCACTTGCCGTCTTTCTTGTCGATCACATACCCGTTGATGATTTTTACCGCGGCCATCTATCTGTCTCGTTCGCTGGTTCAAAGGCGCCATGATACCGACAAATGCTCACATTGGGGGGCGAACGGCGTATGGTGGTGCGGCGCGTCTGCGTCTTTGGGCTACTCTGAATTCGCCGTCAGAAAGCGCCAACGGAACTATCGGCGAGAATATTTCTCTATGTTGGCATCGGTTAGCCAGTGCGGGGCATTGTAAGGTGCACGCCGCCTGATTAGACTGCGCCGAAACTCGTACACACAGCCCTTTCAAGGACTTATATGATCAAGAAATGCTTGTTCCCAGCAGCCGGTTACGGTACTCGCTTCCTGCCAGCGACTAAAGCCATGCCCAAAGAAATGCTGCCGGTGGTAAACAAGCCACTGATCCAGTACGGCGTTGAAGAAGCTCTGGACGCTGGCCTGACGGAAATCTCCATTGTTACTGGTCGTGGCAAGCGCGCTCTGGAAGACCACTTCGACATCAGCTATGAGCTGGAAAACCAGATCAAAGGCACCGACAAGGAGAAATACCTGGTCGGCATCCGCAAACTGCTGGATGAGTGCTCGTTCTCCTACACCCGTCAGACCGAGATGAAAGGCCTGGGCCACGCGATCCTGACCGGTCGCCCGCTGATCGGTGACGAACCGTTCGCCGTGGTGCTGGCGGATGACCTGTGCGTCAACCTCGACGGCGACGGCGTACTGACTCAGATGGTCAAGCTGTACAAGCAGTTCCGCTGCTCGATCATCGCCATCCAGGAAGTCGATCCGGAGGAAACCAGCAAGTACGGCGTGATCGCCGGCGAGATGATCCGCGACGACATCTACCGCGTACACAGCATGGTCGAGAAGCCAAAGCCGGAAGATGCACCGTCGAACCTGGCGATCATTGGCCGCTACATCCTGACCCCGGACATCTTCGACCTGATCGAACAGACCGAGCCAGGCAAGGGCGGTGAGATCCAGATCACCGACGCCCTGATGAAGCAAGCCCAGAACGGCTGCGTCATGGCCTACAAGTTCAAAGGCAAGCGTTTCGACTGCGGTGGTGCTGAAGGCTACATCGAAGCAACCAACTTCTGCTTCGAGAACTTCTACAAGACTGGCAAGGCTTACTGATAGCGCCGGATCTGTACCGCCAGAGGTGTGAGAGCACCAGGTGAAGTACCCACAAACGCCCCGACTTGTTCGGGGCGTTTGCTTTTGTGCTGGAAAAACCCTTGAGTCCGGCAGCGCGATTTACTGGCGGCCTCTGAGCGCGCTGGCTGCTTGCTTGAGGGGGAGGGGATGACCAGCGTCGGCGCAGCCCAGACGGCACAACAGAGGGCAGCACAAGCGGGCAGCCTGTCCACCCAGAACAAAAAAGCTCCGTATCTTTCGATACGGAGCTTTTTCTTTATGCGCTACGTCGATTACGAGGTTTCAGGCCACCTGCTTCGGCGCCTTTTACCGGTTTACTGCTTCACGACATTTGCGCTGGTCGGTTCGACCTTCTTTGGCTTCATCAGGCTGAAGTCGATCAGGGCCCGCTGCTCACGTTCGTACGGGTTGCCGATCATCAGCGGACGCGGCTTGAAGCTGTCACTGACCAGGCTTTTGCTGCGGTCCAGCTCATCGAAACTCAAACCGGCCATGTCTGCCCAGGTGTGGATCAGGTGCGAGCTGCTGTACGGCCGCCCCAGATCCGCAGCGAAGTTCCAGTCATGGTTCTCGCGCCATTTCGGCGAAGCCCAGGCCATGAACGGGATGGTGTACATCGGCGCGGTCGGTTTGTTCTCGTTGCGGCCCAGGGTGTCGTGGCCGGCCGAATCGAACACGTCTTCACCGTGGTCGGAGAGGTACAGCAGGAAACCGTTCGGATCGGACTTGGCGTAGTCCTTGATCAGGCTCGACACCACGAAGTCGTTGTACAGCACGGCGTTATCGTAGCTGTTGTAGGTCGGTACCTGATCGTCACGCACGCCGGCCGGGACGCCATCGCGATCCTGGAACTTGTCGAAGCTCGGCGGATAACGGTACTGGTAGCTCATGTGAGTACCGAGCAGGTGCACGACGATCAACTTGCGCGGCGCCGGGTCGATCAGGGCCTTGTTGAACGGCTCGATCACGTCGCCGTCGTACTGCGCGGCGTTCTGGTTGCGGTTGTTGTTCAGGTAAACCTGCTCGTCGGCCTGTTCGGAGAAGGTCGTGAGCATGGTGTTGCGCTTGGTCATGGTCTGCTGGTTGGTGATCCAGAACGTCTTGTAGCCGGCCTGTTTCATCATGCTGACCAGCGACGGCGTGGACAGGTACAGGTCCGGGTTTTCTTCGTCGGCGAAGGTCAGCACCTGTTGCAGCGCTTCAATGGTGTAAGGGCGCGGGGTGATGACGTTGTCGAACACCGCGAGCTGATCCTTGAGCTTGTCCAGTTCCGGTGTGGTCTTGCGCGGATAGCCGTACAGGCTCATGCGCTGACGGTTGGTCGACTCACCGATCACCAGCACCAGGGTCGAGGGTTTGTCGGCGTCTGCAGCCTTGAGGTTATGCAGTGGCGGGACCTTGCTCGTGCTGTGCAGCATGTCTTGCATGCCAGCCAGGGTATCGAGGTAGCGGTGGTAAGCCACCGCCATTTGCCAAGGCACGGCAGGCTCGATGCGGTCTTCGAACTTCTCGAAACCACCGGCGAAACTGCCGGTGCGCTGGGTCTGCTTGATCAGCGGCCAGCCCACCACGGCAATCAGGATTGCCATCGCGGCGACGAAAGCGCGGCCACGCGGCATGGTCACCGGGCGCAGGCGTGTCCACAGGAAGTAGGCGAAAGCGGTATGGGCGAGGAACGCCGGGATCATCCACCAGGCAAAGTACTGGGTCATGTACTCGCCAGCTTCAGAAATGTTCGACTCGAACATGATGAAGATGACGCTTTGCGAGAATTCCTGCTGATAGATGAAGAAGTAGCCCAGGCTGGCCATGGAGCAGGCCCACAAGACGATGCCGATCAATGCGGCCAGCAGCTTGGTGCGTTTGGGAAACAGCAGCATCGGTGCGAGCCAGACTGCGCTCATGACAAAAGCCTGGCGGAACCCGCTGAAGCCGGAGGTGCCGGTCAGCTGGATCAGGAGTTGGGTGATACCCGAGAAATACCAGAAAAACGCGAAAAGCCAGAGAACCCCAGCCCAATCGAAACCTGTCGCAGTCGTTTTGCTGCGTTTGAACAATGCCATTCAGCACTCCAGCTCATCATTACTAACCACCGCCGGAACGCTTCATGAAACCGACGAACGGAGGCCGCGCGCAAACGCACGGCCAGAATGCGCCGGAGTATTACGAACGGAATGTGAAAACTTCGTTAGTTGCTGATCAGGGGCAGAAGAGGATCGTGTCGGGAACGACAGGTGCCGTTCCCGGAGCTGGCGGGGCAGGTCAGGCGGGCGGGGTGCGCTGGACCACCGGCAAAGGTTTGGGCTGGGCGCCCTGGGTCAGCGAGCGCAGTTGCGCCAGCTCCTGCTTCAATTGGTCGCGCTCGTCTTTCAACTGACGCAATTCATCGCGACGGATCGTGACGTACAGGGTTTGTGGCGGCATTGCTGTGTGTACTGTGCCCATTGCTCACCTCGCAAATGGCGTGTCTCAACTGCAAATCGTCCCGCTTTCGGGTTCCTGACTTGCTATCGGCGCCAATTTTGATTTCTTTCGCTCATGAATGGAACTTTTTTATTTTTCATGGTCGGTGTGTCTTCGGCATGAATCGGGGCGTTATCAGTCTGGATCGGGCACAATGCCCGGAAACTTCCGCCGGACGCTCTGGACTAACCTCCATTAGTCGCGTTGGGCTATAACCCATGTCACACATTTATTTGTAGTAAGGAGCATCAGCACATGCAACTCGGGATTATTGGACTGGGCCGCATGGGCGGCAATATTGCGCGACGTCTGATGCTCAACGGGCACACCACCGTTGTTTATGACCGCAATACCGCCTTTGTCGACACCCTGGCCGCCGAGGGCGCCACAGGCGTTGCCGATTTGCCAGCACTGGTCGCCGGCCTGGCCAAGCCTCGCGCCGTATGGGTCATGCTGCCGGCCGGCGCGCCGACCGAAGACACCATTGAAACCCTGAGCAACCTGCTTGAAGCCGGCGACACCATCATCGACGGCGGCAACACCAACTATAAGGATGACATCCGCCGGGCCAAGACCCTGGCCGAGAAGGGCCTGCACTACATCGACGTCGGTACCTCCGGCGGCGTCTGGGGCCTGGAGCGCGGCTATTGCATGATGATCGGTGGCGACGCCGAGACCGTGAACCGTCTGGACCCGCTGTTCGCCGCGCTGGCGCCGGGCATGGGCGAAATCCCGCGCACCAAGGATCGCAAGTCCGAGGATCACCGTGCCGAGCACGGCTACATCCACGCAGGTCCGGCCGGTGCCGGGCACTTCGTGAAGATGATTCACAACGGTATCGAGTACGGCATGATGGCTGCATTTGCCGAGGGCTTCGACATCCTCAAGACCAAGTCCAGCGAGCGCCTGCCGGAAGATCAGCGCTTTGACCTGAACGTTGCCGACATCGCCGAAGTGTGGCGCCGTGGCAGCGTGGTGTCGTCGTGGTTGCTCGACTTGACCGCCGATGCGCTGGCAAGCGATCCGAAGCTCGACGGCTTCTCTGGTTCGGTGGCTGACAGCGGCGAAGGTCAATGGACCATCGAAGCGGCCATGGAGCAAGCGGTGCCGGTGCCGGTGCTGTCGAACTCGCTGTTCTCGCGCTACCGCTCCCGCGGCCAGGGCACCTTTGGCGACAAGATTCTTTCGGCCCAGCGCTTCGGCTTCGGCGGCCATGTGGAGACACCGAAGAAATGACCCATACGATCCGCAGAAAATCCAAGGCAGAACCCGCACCACCGACCACGCTGTTTTTGTTCGGTGCCCACGGCGACCTGGTCAAGCGCTTGCTGATGCCGGCGCTGTACAACCTCAGTCGCGACGGCTTGCTTGACGAAAATCTGCGGATCGTCGGCGTTGATCACAACGCCATTACCGATGAAGCCTTCGCGCAAAAACTCGAAGACTTCATCCGTACCGAAGTGGCGGCGAAGGTCGGCAAGGGCGATCAGATGCTTGATTCGGCCTTGTGGGCCAAGCTTGCCAAAGGTATCAGCTACGTCCAGGGCGACTTCCTGGATGACAGCACTTATTCCGCGCTGGCGGCGAAAATCGCCGACAGCGGCACCGGCAATGCGGTGTTCTACCTGGCCACCGCGCCGCGTTTCTTCAGTGAAGTGGTGCGCCGTCTGGGCGCCGCCAAACTGCTGGAAGAAACCCCCGAAGCGTTCAGAAGGGTGGTGATCGAGAAGCCTTTCGGCTCAGACCTGCAAACCGCTGAAGCGCTGAACGCCTGCTTGCTCAAAGTCATGAGCGAGAAGCAGATCTACCGGATCGATCATTACCTGGGCAAGGAGACCGTGCAGAACATTCTGGTCAGCCGGTTCTCCAACAGCCTGTTCGAGGCGTTCTGGAACAACCACTACATCGACCACGTGCAGATCACCGCCGCCGAAACCGTCGGCGTCGAAACCCGTGGCAGTTTTTACGAACACACCGGTGCGCTGCGCGACATGGTGCCCAATCACCTGTTCCAGCTGCTGGCGATGGTTGCCATGGAGCCGCCGGCCGCGTTCGGCGCGGATGCGGTGCGCGGCGAGAAGGCCAAAGTGGTCGGCGCGATCCGCCCATGGACCGTTGAAGAGGCGCGGGCCAACTCGGTGCGCGGCCAGTACAGCGCTGGCGAGATCGATGGCAAACCGTTGGCTGGTTATCGCCAGGAAGCCAACGTGTCGCCCGACAGCAACACTGAAACCTATGTCGCGCTGAAAGTCATGATCGACAACTGGCGCTGGGTCGGCGTGCCGTTCTACCTGCGCACCGGCAAGCGCATGAGCGTGCGCGACACCGAGATTGTCATCTGCTTCAAACCGGCGCCGTACGCGCAGTTCCGTGATACCGAAGTCGACGAGTTGCAGCCGACCTATCTGCGCATCCAGATTCAGCCCAATGAAGGCATGTGGTTCGACCTGCTGGCCAAACGGCCGGGGCCGGCACTGAACATGGCCAACATCGAGCTGGGTTTCGCTTACAAAGACTTCTTCGAGATGCAGCCGTCCACTGGCTACGAAACCCTGATCTACGACTGCCTGACCGGCGACCAGACGCTGTTCCAGCGCGCCGACAACATCGAGAACGGCTGGCGCGCAGTGCAACCGTTCCTCGACGCCTGGCAGCAGGACGCGAGTGTGCAAACCTACGCTGCCGGCGAAGACGGCCCGCAAGCTGCCAATGATCTGCTGACTCGCGATGGTCGCGTCTGGCATGGTCTTGGATGAGTGACCCGATTCGTTTTTTGCTTAGCGACATGGACGGCACGCTGTTGTTGCCCGATCACAGCCTGAGTCAGCGCACCATCGACGCCGTTCGTTCGCTGCGCGAGGCCGGCGTGTTGTTCAGCCTGGCCACCGGTCGCCCACCCAAAGCCATGCTGCAGCAGATCGAAGCCTTGGGTGTCGATCTGCCAACGGCGGCGTTCAATGGCGGCACCATCGTCAATCCGGACGGCAGCTTGCTGGTCGCGCATTACCTGCCGGCCACGACAGCGTTGATTGCACTGGCGACGTTCGCTGATCAGCCGGATGTCGAAGTCTGGGTGTTCAGCGGTGGCGACTGGTTGCTCAAGGATCCGCACGGACCGATGGTGCCGCGCGAACAGCATGGACTTGGTTATCCGCCGGTGGTGGTCGAGAGTTTCGAACCGTATCTGGAGCGCATCGACAAGATCGTCGCCACCAGTAACAACACGGATTTGCTGATCGAGCTTGAGGCGCGCCTGTTGCCTAAGGTCAACGGCAAGGCCCAGGTCTCGCGTTCGCAACCAGTGTACCTGGACGTGACGGCGCTGGAAGCCAACAAGGGCAGCGCGCTGGCGACCATTGCCGCGCACCTTGGCATCCCGCTGGAGCAGACGGCGGCGATTGGCGATGGCGGCAACGACCCGGCGATGTTCCATTGCGCGGGGCTGTCGATTGCCATGGGGCAAGCGGAAGAGGCGGTGAAGCGCCAGGCCGATGTCATCACCGGCCCAAACACCGAAGATGGCGTAGCGCAGGCCATCGAGCAGTACATCCTGCCGCGCTGAATCACACCGGAACAAATGTAGAAGCGGGCTTGCTCGCGAATGCGGTGTATCAGTCAACACATCAAGTGCCTGACACGCCCTCTTCGCGAGCAAGCTCGCTCCCACCGTTTTGATCGAGTGATGCCAGAGCCATTGGCTCAGCGCATACCAATGTGGGAGCGGGCTTGCTCCCG
>NZ_NQYG01000067.1:0-148 GCF_002878485.1 Pseudomonas sp. AD21 | reverse complement strand
ACATCAAGTGCCTGACACGCCCTCTTCGCGAGCAAGCCCGCTCCCACAGTTTTAATCGAGTGTTGTCAGAGCCATTGGCTCAGCGCATACCAATGTGGGAGCGGGCTTGCTCGCGAATGCGGTGTATCAGTCAACACATCAAGTGCCT
>NZ_NQYG01000066.1:0-32134 GCF_002878485.1 Pseudomonas sp. AD21 | reverse complement strand
CCAAAACGAAAAGACCTTGAAAGGGATGGCCGTAAGGGCGGAACCCCAAGCCGCCGTTACCGCAGCAACGGATATGTACACACCCCAGATATACCGAGACAAACACCCAAACAAGAAAAACGATATTTCCGAAGCCCCCCAAATCCCCGCTACCCTAAAAAACACAACCACCTCCAATCTACCCGGGGACTCCATGCCAAGATCCACCCTCAAACCGCTCTTGATCTCCCTGGCCCTGGCCGCAACCACCCCCATAGCGAACGCTGCCACAACCCTGGTCTACTGCTCCGAAGCCAGCCCCGCAGGCTTCGACCCCAGCCAATACACCAGCGGCACCGACTTCGACGCCTCCGCCGAAACCGTCTTCAACCGCCTCACCCAATTCCAGCGCGGCGGCACCGACATCGAACCCGGTCTGGCGACCCAATGGGACGTCTCCAGCGACGGACTCCAGTACACCTTCCACCTGCGCCAAAACGTAAAATTCCACACCACCGACTACTTCAAACCAACCCGCGACCTCAACGCCGATGACGTGCTGTTCACCTTCCAGCGCCTGCTCGACCCGGACAATGCCTTTCGCAAAGCCTCCCCCGCCGAGTCCCCCTACTTCACCGACATGGGCCTGAACACCACCATCAAATCGGTCGAAAAACTCGACGACCAGACCGTGCGCTTCAACCTGAACAACGTCGACGCCGCGTTCGTGCAAAACCTCGCCATGAGCTTCGCCTCCGTGCAATCGGCCGAATACGCCGCCCAACTGTTAAAGGAAGGCAAAGCCGCCGACCTCAACCAGAAACCGGTGGGCACCGGCCCGTTCGTGTTCAAGCGCTACCAGAAAGACTCGCAGATCCGCTACGCCGCCAACAAGGCCTACTGGAAACCCGAAGACGTGAAGATCGACAACCTGATCTTCTCGATCACCCCCGACGCCGCCGTGCGCCTGCAGAAGCTCAAGACCGGCGAATGCCAGGTCAGCGGCTACCCGCGCCCAGCCGACATCGAAGTGATGGAAAAGGACCCGAACCTGCGCGTGCTCAAGCAGGCCGGTTTCAACCTCGGCTTCCTCGCCTACAACACCACTCACCCGCCGTTCGATCAGCTCAAGGTCCGTCAGGCGCTGGACATGGCCATCGACAAACCGGCGATCATCAAAGCTGTCTACCAGAGTGCCGGCCAGCTGGCGCAAAACGCCTTGCCGCCGGCGCAATGGTCGTATGACCCAAATATCAAGGACGCACCCTACGACCCTGTAAAAGCCAAGGCGCTACTCAAGGAAGCCGGGGTTGCATCGGGTACCACCATCAATCTCTGGGCGATGACCGTGCAGCGCGCCTCCAACCCGAATGCGCGAATGTCGGCGCAGATGATCCAGCAGGATTGGGACAAGATCGGCATCAAGGCCAACATCGTCAGCTACGAATGGGGCGAGTACATCAAGCGCGCCAAGAATGGCGAACACGACGCGATGATCTATGGTTGGACAGGTGACAACGGCGACCCGGACAACTGGCTCGGCGTGCTGTATAGCTGCGCGGCAGTCAAGGGCAGCAACTACGCCAAGTGGTGCGACCCGGCCTACGACAAACTGGTGCAAGCAGCCAAGGTGACGACCGACAAGGCGCAACGGGTAAAACTGTATCAACAGGCGCAACTGATCCTTAAACAGCAGGTGCCGATCACGCCAATTGCCAACTCCACGGTGTTCCAGCCGCTGCGCAAGGAAGTGACCGACTTCAAGATCAGCCCGTTCGGCCTCACACCCTTCTACGGCGTGGGTATAAATAAGTAACACCAGGCCCCAACACGGCGCGCAAAACGTGACTCGCGCACCGTTTTGGGGCCCCGTTTGCACCGTAAAAAACGCTCGCAAACGGTCAAATGCGTCAGGATTTATACATATGCGACATTAAGGTACGTTCGTGCCACCGTTTAACGCTCGCTCACACTCTGGATCTTGCAATGGGTATGGCCCCTGCATAAGTATCCGCAGGCACGACTCACGAGGTCGTACCTCAATATTAAAAAATGACAACAAATCATGAGGCCAACATGCTTAAACACGCGGTCATTCCGTTTTTAGTCGGCGCAGGCTTGTTAGCCTCCGCACCTTTCGCATCCGCTGCGACTAACCTGGTGTTCTGCTCCGAAGGGAGCCCGGCCGGTTTTGATCCAGGCCAGTACACCACCGGAACCGACTTCGACGCCTCAGCCGAAACCATGTTCAACCGTCTGAGCCAGTTCGAGCGTGGCGGCACCGCCGTTATCCCTGGCCTGGCCACCAGTTGGGACATTTCCCCGGATGGCCTGACTTACACCTTCCACCTGCGTGAAGGCGTCAAGTTCCACACCACCCCGTATTTCAAGCCGACTCGTGAGTTCAACGCCGACGACGTGCTGTTCACCTTCAATCGCATGATTAACAAGGATGACCCGTTCCGTAAGGCGTACCCGACCGAATTCCCGTACTTCACCGACATGGGGATGGACACCAACATCACCAAGATCGATAAAGTCGACGACCACACCGTCAAGTTCACTCTGAAAGAAGTCGACGCCGCGTTCATCCAGAACATGGCCATGAGCTTCGCTTCAGTACAGTCCGCCGAGTACGCTGCCCAGCTGCTCAAGGAAGGCAAGGCTGCCGATATCAACCAGAAGCCGATCGGCACCGGCCCGTTCGTGTTCAAGAGCTATCAGAAAGACTCGAACATCCGTTACACCGGCAACAAGGACTACTGGAAACCTGAAGACGTGAAGATCGACAACCTGATCTTCGCCATCACCACCGACCCGTCGGTACGTATCCAGAAGCTGAAGAAGAACGAGTGCCAGGTCACCCTGTTCCCGCGTCCGGCGGATCTCGCGGCACTCAAGGCCGACAAGACCCTGAAGATGCCTGACCAGGCCGGTTTCAACCTCGGCTACATCGCCTACAACGTGATGGACAAGGTCAAGGGCAGCAACGAGCCTAACCCGCTGGCTGACCTGCGCGTGCGCCAGGCGCTGGACATGGCGGTGAACAAGCCGCAGATCATCGACTCGGTTTACCAGGGCGCCGGCCAACTGGCCGTCAACGCCATGCCGCCGACCCAATGGTCCTACGACACCACCATCAAGGACGCCAAGTACGATCCTGAAAAAGCCAAGCAACTGCTCAAGGAAGCAGGCGTCAAGGAAGGTACCGAGATCGTTCTGTGGGCGATGCCGGTTCAGCGTCCGTACAACCCGAACGCCAAGCTGATGGCTGAAATGCTCCAGTCCGACTGGAAGAAGATCGGCTTGAACGTGAAGATCACCAGCTACGAGTGGGGCGAGTACATCAAGCGCTCCAAAGGTGGCGAGAACCAGGCCATGATCATTGGCTGGAGCGGTGACAATGGTGACCCGGACAACTGGCTGAACGTGCTGTTCGGCTGCGACTCGCTCAGCGGCAACAACTTCTCCAAGTGGTGCGACAAGAAGTTCGACGGTCTCGTCAAGGAAGCCAAGCGCACTACCGACCAGGCCAAGCGCACCGAACTGTACAAACAGGCGCAACACGTCCTCAAAGATGCAGTCCCAATGACACCTATCGCTCACTCGACGGTGTACCAACCCATGCGCGCCAACGTGCAGGACTTCAAGATCAGCCCATTCGGCTTGAACTCCTTCTACGGCGTCAGCGTCAGCAATTAAGCCATTGCAGCGGCGACGTTCATGACGTCGCCGCTGTTTTAGCTGCCGGGAAGTTAGGAATTTGCCTACGGCCAATTCCGCTGCGGATGACTGCAGCGGCAGAGGACGCGTCGACTTTTCCTACGAGTTTTCAGGCAATTACGCATTTACTGCCAGACCCACGGCCCCTACCGTCGGGTTCTGACCAGTTTCTGCGTGGGCCACCGGCTTGCCGTACGTGCTGGATTGAGCTCAATGCCACCTCAACGTCCCTGGACGTGATCGCGGTGCATTGAACAACACTACAAAAAGAGGGAGCGTCATGCGCCATACCTTGGTTTTTTCCGCACTGCTGGGCGCCGGCCTGTTGGCCGCCACGTCCACCAGTTACGCCGCCAGCAAGAGCCTGGTGTTCTGCTCCGAAGGCAGCCCGGCGGGTTTTGATACCGCGCAATACACGACGGCGACCGACAACGACGCCGCCGAGCCGCTGTACAACCGCCTGGTCGAGTTCGAAAAAGGCGCGACCAACGTCGTACCGGGTCTGGCAACCAAGTGGGATATTTCCGAGGATGGTCTCAAGTACACCTTTCACCTGCGTGAAGGGGTGCAATTTCATACAACGCCGTACTTCAAACCGACGCGCGATTTCAACGCCGACGACGTGCTGTTCACGTTTAACCGCATGCTCGATCCGCAACAGCCATTCCGTAAGGCTTATCCGACCGAGTTCCCATATTTCAACGGGATGAGCCTGAACAAGAACATCGCCAAGGTCGAAAAGACCGGGCCGCTGACCGTGGAGTTCACGCTCAACAGCGTCGACGCTGCGTTCATCCAGAACATCGCCATGAGCTTCGCCGCCATCCTGTCCGCCGAATACGCCGACAAGCTGCTGGCCGAAGGCAAGCCGAGCGACATCAACCAGAAGCCGGTCGGTACCGGGCCGTTCGTGTTCAAGAGCTATCAGAAAGACTCGAACATCCGTTACACCGGTAATAAACATTACTGGGATCCGAGCCGGGTCAAACTCGACAATCTGATCTTCGCGATCAACACCGACGCATCGGTGCGCGTGCAGAAGCTCAAGGCCGGCGAATGCCAGATCACCCTGCATCCGCGCCCTGCCGATGTTGAAGCGCTGAAGGCTGATCCGAAACTGCAGCTGATTTCCAAGCCAGGCTTCAACCTCGGTTACATCGCCTACAACGTGCGCCACAAGCCCTTCGACCAGCTCGAAGTGCGTCAGGCTCTGGACATGGCGGTGAATAAACAAGGGATTCTCAACGCTGTTTATCAAGGCGCCGGGCAATTGGCCGTCAACGCCATGCCGCCGACCCAGTGGTCCTATGACGACACTATCAAGGACGCCGCCTACAACCCGGAAAAAGCCAAGGAGCTGCTCAAGGCTGCCGGCGTCAAAGAAGGCACCGAAATCACCCTGTGGGCGATGCCGGTACAGCGTCCGTACAACCCGAACGCCAAACTGATGGCCGAAATGCTCCAGGCGGACTGGGCCAAGATCGGCCTGAAAGTGAAGATCGTCAGCTACGAATGGGGCGAGTACATCAAGCGCACCAAGAATGGCGAGCACGACATCAGTCTGATCGGCTGGACCGGTGACAACGGGGACCCGGACAACTGGCTGGGCACCCTGTACAGCTGCGACGCCATTGGCGGCAACAACTATTCCATGTGGTGCGATCCGGCTTACGACAAGCTGGTCAAAGAGGCCAAGGTCGTCACCGACCGCGACCAGCGCACCATGCTCTACAAACAGGCGCAGCAGTTGCTCAAGCAGCAAGTGCCGATCACGCCTGTCGCCCATTCGACGGTCAACCAGCCGTTAAGCGCCAGGGTTGAAGGCTTCAAAGTCAGCCCCTTCGGTCGCAATGTGTTCTCGGGCGTCAGTATCGATTAACCCAACCGATTAGCCGCAACGCTGAGGGGGCTGTCTACCCCCTCACGCAAGCGCTTTGCCGAAATTCGCCGATCCGGCCTTTTGCAAACGTTTGCGATGTGTGAATGAGTTCTAAACCAATAACCGGCCAACCCAAAAAAGCCGGCATAAAAAGAAAGTAAAGGAGCTTCACCCATGAAACTGAGCAGCACCGCGATACTGGCCTTGGCCATCAGCAGCATCACCGCCACGGCTTACGCCGAGGAACAGAGCCAGGCGTTCACCCCGGTGACCGTCAACGAGAAAAGCGCCCAGGCTGATGCCACCGGCTTCCTCGAAGGTTCTACGGTCAGCGGCACGACCCGTAACTGGTACGCCAACGAGCAACTCAAGCGCGGCGGCAAGTTCACTTACCGCAAGGACGGCGTCGCCACCCCGACTGACCGTCGTATCAACTGGGTGCAGGGCACCATCGTCAATTTCAACTCCGGCTTCACTCAGGGCACCGTCGGTGTCAGCACTGAAGTGGCCGCGTACAACGCCGTAGCCCTGGATCGGAGCCGCAAGGATCTGGCGTCCAACAACGGTGGCGCACCAGGCTCGCGTCCAGGCGCAGGCAACAACCGTACGCTGACCAAGGAAGGCGGCGACGCTGAAGGCCAGTGGAGCAAACTGGGCCTGGCCAACGTCAAGTTCCGCGTGTCGAACACCACGCTGACCGCCGGTCGTCAGAATTTCAGCACCCCGATCGTCGACACCATCGGCAACCGTGCGCTGCCTTCGAGCTTTGAAGGTGTAAGCCTGCACAGCGAAGAACTGAACAACCTGTCGTTCGACGCCGGCAGCTTCGACCGCGTATCGCCGCGTACCGAAGAGAGCCTGTCGAAGTTCCGCTCCGAGTACACCAACAACAAGGCTGAAACCGATCGCGTGAGCATCGTCGGCCTGAACTATCAGCCGCTGAAAAGCCTGAAAACCAGCCTGTACGCCTCCAAGGTTGAAGACTTCTGGAACCAGTACTACTTCGGCGCCACCCACGAACTGGGTGACAGCAATGTCGTGAGCCTGACCACCGGCCTGAACTACTACAAAACCGTCGATACCGGCAAAAAAGAGATGGGCGAAATCGACAACGACACCTACTCGCTGTCGTTCGGCCTGACTCACCAGGCCCACAGCCTGACCTTCTCGTACCAGGCCATCAACGGTGACGAGTACTTCGACTATCTGCACGAAACCAACGGCATCTACCTGGCCAACTCCCTGCTGTCGGACTTCAACGGCCCGAACGAGAAATCCTTCCAGGTCGCCTACGGTCTGAACATGGCCGAATACGGCGTGCCAGGTCTGAAGTTCAATATCTACCAGGCTCGCGGCTGGGGCATCGACGGTACTCACTACACCGGCACTGCGTATGACGTACGCAACATGGACGGCGAGCACCACTATGAATACGGCATCGGTGCGACCTACGCGGTGCAAAGCGGCCCACTCAAGGCGACCACCATCCGTGGCACCTACACCGCTCACCGCGCCAGCGAAAACCAGTCCGATGGCAGCATCAACGAGTTCCGTCTCGTGACCACGGTTCCATTCAACATCCTGTAAAAAACGCCAACCGACGGCTGACTCATGAAGAGTCGGCCGTTCGGTTTTTTGTCTTCAACCGATTGCAGAGGGTTATCGATGAAAATGCTTCCCCTACGTGCGGCCGTCGCGGCTGCGTTGTTGAGCGCCGCCATCGGCGTCTCGGCCAAACCCTTGGTGGTCTGCACCGAAGCCAGTCCGGAAGGCTTCGATATGGCCCAATACACAACTGCAGTCACAGGCGATGCGGTTTCCGAAACCATTTTCAACCGCCTGGTGGGTTTCAAGCCCGGCACTACCCAAGTGATCCCGTCACTGGCCGACTCCTGGGAGATCAGCGATGACGGCCTGAGCTACACGTTCCATTTGCGCAAAGGCGTCAAGTTTCACACCACCGAATACTTCAAGCCGAGCCGCGACTTCAACGCCGACGACGTGGTCTGGAGCTTCCAGCGCCAGCTGGACCCGAATCATCCGTGGCACAAACAGTCGAGCGTAGGCTTCCCGTACTTTGAAAGCATGGGTTTCAAGGAACTGCTGAAAAACGTCGAAAAAGTCGATGACAGCACAGTCAAGTTCAGCCTGCCCCGCCGCGAAGCGCCATTCCTGGCCGACATCGCCATGGCGTTTTCCTCGATCTACTCCGCCGAATACGCCGACCAGTTGCTCAAGGCCGGCAAGCAGGGCGACTTGAACAACAAGCCGGTCGGCACCGGCCCGTTCATCTTCCAGCGCTACGCCAAGGACGCTCAGGTACGGTTCAAGGCGAATCCGGAATATTTCCTCGGCAAGCCACCGGCCGAAGCGTTGATCCTGGCGATCGCCGTCGACAACAACGTGCGCCAGCAAAAACTCAAGGCCAACGAGTGCCAGATCGCGCTGTACCCCAAGCCTGACGACATCCCGAGCATCAAGCAGGATCCGAACCTGAAAGTCGCCGAACTGGACGCGATGACCGTGTCCTACATGGCCATGAACACCCAGCACAAGTACATGAGCGACGTCCGGGTGCGCAAAGCCATCGATATCGCCTTCGACAAGGAAGCCTACGTCAACGCGCTGTTTGGCAAAGGCAACGCGACCGTCGCGGTCAACCCGTACCCGCCAACGCTGCTGGGCTACAACCATGATCTGAAGAACCCGCCCCGCGATCTCGACAAGGCCCGCGCCCTGCTCAAGGAAGCCGGCGTGCCGGAAGGTTACGTGTTTACCCTGTTTACCCGTAACGGCGGCGGCCCGACCAACCCGAACCCGATGCTCGGCGCGCAGATGATGCAGGCCGACCTGGCGAAAGTCGGGATCAAGCTCGACATCCGTGTAATGGAATGGGGCGAAATGCTCAAGCGCGCCAAGAACGGCGAGCACGACATCGTGTCGGCCGGATGGGCGGGCGACAACGGCGACCCGGATAACTTCCTGACGCCTATGCTCAGTTGTGAGGCGGCCAAGAACGGCGAAAACTACGCTCGTTGGTGCAACGAGAAATTCCAGGCACTGCTGGACGAGGCTCGGGCTAAAGTAGATCCGGCCGAACGCGCCAAACTCTATGAGCAGGCCCAAGTGTTGTTTAATCAGGACCAACCGTGGATCAGCATGGCCCACACCCGGATGTTCACTGCAATGCGCAACAACGTAGAGGGTTATCACATCAGCCCTCTGACAACCAATAACTTCGCCACCACCCAGGTGAAGTAGATAAGAAACTCCCGGCCTCCCTGACCCCAGGGTCGCCGGGCACGCCTAACCGGCTGATGAGGTACCACACAAGATGTTTAGTTTTATTGCCCGCCGACTGGGGTTGTTGATCCCCACGTTTTTCGGCATCACCCTGCTGACTTTCGCGTTGATTCGCATGATCCCTGGCGACCCCGTGGAAGTGATGATGGGCGAACGTCGGGTCGACCCCGAAATGCACGCTCAGGCAATGGAACGCCTTGGTCTGAACAAGCCGTTGTATGCCCAGTACCTGGACTACATCGGCAAACTGGCCCACGGCGATCTCGGCGAATCCCTGCGTACGCGTGAGAGCGTATGGACCGAGTTCACCTCCCTCTTCCCGGCGACCCTGGAACTGTCCATGGCCGCCCTGCTGTTCGCCGGCATCCTCGGTCTTCTGGCCGGGGTGATTGCGGCCCTCAAGCGAGGATCCCTGTTCGACCATGGGGTAATGGGCATCTCCCTGGCGGGGTATTCGATGCCGATCTTCTGGTGGGGCCTGATCCTGATCATGTTCTTCTCGGTGAGCCTGGGCTGGACCCCGGTTTCCGGGCGGATCGACCTGCTCTACGACATCGAGCCGCGCACCGGCTTCATGCTGATCGACACGCTGCTGGCCGATGACATGGGCGCGTTCCTCGATGCGCTGCATCACCTGATCCTGCCGGCCATCGTGCTCGGCACCATTCCGCTGGCAGTGATCGCGCGGATGACCCGTTCGTCGATGCTCGAAGTACTGCGTGAAGACTACATCCGCACCGCGCGGGCCAAAGGCCTGTCGCCGTCGCGCGTGGTATTCGTGCACGGCCTGCGCAATGCGCTGATCCCGGTACTGACCGTGGTCGGCCTGCAAGTCGGCACTCTGCTGGCCGGTGCTGTCCTGACCGAAACCATCTTCTCCTGGCCCGGCATCGGTAAATGGCTGATTGAAGCCATTGGCGCCCGGGACTACCCGGTTGTGCAAAACGGCATCCTGTTAATCGCCTGCCTGGTGATTCTGGTCAACTTCGTAGTGGACATCCTCTACGGCTTTGCCAACCCACGCATCCGTCATCAGCGCTGAGGTCCATACCATGAGCACTCCAACATCCTCAGTAGCCACTTCCGCCCCAAGCGCGGATCAAAGCCTGCTGTACCCGTCGCCGTACAAAGAATTCTGGCAAGCCTTCTCCAAAAACAAAGGTGCGGTTGCCGGCCTGCTGTTCATGCTGCTGGTGATTTTCTGCGCGATCTTCGCACCGTGGGTCGCGCCGCATAACCCGAGCGAGCAATACCGTGACTTCCTGCTGACGCCACCGGCGTGGCTTGAAGGGGGGCAGATGCAATTCCTGCTCGGCACCGATGAACTGGGTCGCGACCTGCTGTCACGGCTGATTCAGGGTTCGCGCCTGTCGCTGCTGATCGGTCTGTCGTCGGTGGTGATGTCGCTGATTCCGGGGATTCTGCTGGGTCTGTTCGCCGGTTTCTTCCCGAAAATGATCGGCCCGACCATCATGCGCCTGATGGATATCATGCTGGCGCTGCCTTCGCTGCTGCTGGCTGTGGCGATCGTCGCCATCCTCGGCCCTGGGCTGATCAACACCGTAATCGCCATTGCGGTGGTTTCGCTGCCGTCCTACGTACGTCTGACCCGCGCAGCCGTGATGGGCGAACTGAACCGCGACTACGTGACCGCCGCGCGCCTGGCCGGTGCCGGTCTGCCACGCCTGATGTTCATCACCGTGCTGCCCAACTGCATGGCACCGCTGATCGTGCAGGCCACCCTGAGCTTCTCCTCGGCGATTCTCGACGCTGCGGCGCTGGGCTTCCTCGGCCTTGGCGTACAACCGCCAACCCCTGAGTGGGGCACCATGCTGGCCTCGGCCCGCGACTACATCGAACGCGCCTGGTGGGTCGTCAGTCTGCCTGGTTTGACCATTTTGCTCAGCGTGCTGGCAATCAACTTGATGGGCGACGGTCTGCGCGATGCGCTGGACCCGAAACTCAAGAACGCCGCCTGAGGAGATTCCCATGTCACTGCTAGAAATCAAGAATCTCAACGTTCGCTTCGGCGACAAGACGGCTACGCCGGTGGTCGATGGCCTCGACCTGAAAGTCGACAAAGGCGAAGTGCTGGCCATCGTTGGCGAGTCGGGTTCGGGTAAGTCCGTGACCATGATGGCGCTGATGGGCCTGATCGAACATCCCGGCATCGTCACCGCCGACTCGCTCAGTTTCGACGGTAAAGACATGCTCAAGCTGAGCAATCGTCAACGTCGGCAAATCGTCGGCAAAGACCTGTCGATGGTCTTCCAGGACCCGATGACCGCGCTGAACCCGAGCTACACCGTCGGTTTCCAGATCGAGGAAGTGCTGCGCCTGCACCTGAAAATGTCCGGCAAGCAAGCGCGCAAACGTGCGATCGAACTGCTGGAAAAAGTTGAAATCCCGGGCGCCGCCAGCCGTATGGACGCCTACCCGCATCAACTGTCCGGCGGCATGAGCCAGCGTGTTGCGATCGCCATGGCGATTGCCGGCGAGCCGAAACTGCTGATCGCCGACGAACCGACCACGGCACTCGACGTAACGATTCAGGCACAGATCATGGATCTGCTGCTGGCGTTGCAGAAGGAACAGAACATGGGCCTGGTGCTGATCACTCACGACCTCGCCGTCGTGGCTGAAACTGCCCAGCGCGTGTGCGTGATGTACGCCGGCCAAGCGGTTGAAGTCGGCCAGGTGCCGCAACTGTTCGACATCCCGGCGCACCCGTACAGCGAAGCGCTGCTCAAGGCGATTCCCGAGCACAGCCTCGGCGCCTCACGTCTGTCGACCCTGCCGGGCATCGTCCCGGGCCGTTACGACCGTCCGCAGGGTTGCCTGCTGTCGCCGCGTTGCCCGTACGTGCAGGACAGCTGCCGCGCGCAGCGTCCAGGCCTTGATCCGAAAAGCCACAGCCTCGCCCGCTGCTTCTTCCCGCTGAACCAGGAGGTGGCGTAATGGCCGTCGTACTTACCGCCCGCGACCTGACCCGTCACTACGAAGTCTCCCGTGGCCTGTTCAAGGGTCATGCGACCGTACGCGCGCTCAACGGCGTGTCGTTCGAACTGGAAGCCGGCAAGACCCTCGCCGTGGTCGGCGAATCGGGCTGCGGCAAATCCACCCTGGCCCGCGCCCTGACCCTGATTGAAGAACCGTCGTCCGGCTCGCTGAAAATCGCCGGTCAGGAAGTCGCCGGCGCCGACAAGGCACAGCGCAAGCAACTGCGCAAAGACGTACAGATGGTGTTCCAGAGCCCTTACGCGTCGTTGAACCCACGGCAGAAAATCGGTGATCAACTGGCCGAACCGCTGCTGATCAACACCAGCCTGAGTGCCGCTGAACGTCGCGAGAAAGTCCAGGCGATGATGAAGCAGGTCGGCTTGCGTCCCGAGCACTATCAGCGCTATCCGCACATGTTCTCCGGCGGTCAGCGTCAGCGTATCGCCCTGGCCCGGGCGATGATGTTGCAACCGAAAGTGCTGGTGGCGGATGAACCGACCTCGGCGCTCGACGTATCGATTCAAGCGCAGGTGCTGAACCTGTTCATGGATCTGCAGCAGGAGTTCAACACCGCTTACGTGTTCATCTCGCACAACCTCGCGGTGGTGCAACACGTGGCGGATGACGTGATGGTGATGTACCTCGGTCGCCCGGTGGAATTGGGTCCGAAAAACGACATCTACGAACGTCCGTTGCACCCTTACACCCAGGCGCTGCTGTCGGCGACTCCGACCATTCACCCGGACCCGAACAAACCGAAAATCAAGATCGTCGGCGAACTGCCTAACCCGCTGAACCCGCCATCGGGCTGTGCTTTCCACAAGCGCTGCCCGTATGCGACCGAGCGTTGCAGCACCGAAGAGCCGGCGTTGCGCCAGCTCGACAGCCGGCAGGTGGCGTGTCACTACGCCGAGCAGTTCCTCGACGGCGCCGCCTGATAACGGTGGACGAAACTGTGGGAGCGGGCTTGCTCGCGAATGCGCTGTGATAGTCGAAGATGGTAGTGACTGATTCACCGCTTTCGCGAGCAAGCCCCCTTCCACAGGAAACTTGAGTTGTAGCCGAAGCGTTAACCAAACCCCTTCTTCTTCGATTGCGCATCAGTCGAGGAAGAAGGGGTTTTCTTTTGCCGGCGGCACCCACGCAAAATTGCACGACAGCCGCCATACTGGCTCACTCGTACCAGACATCAGCGCTAAACTGTGGGCCCCATTCATACCCAAGGAGCAAGACATTGGACAAGGAACTTCCAACAGATTTCGAGCAGTTCGTCGAGACACTGACGCGCTTGAGCAACAAGAACGGTTTGACCCTGGGCCGGCTGAATCGTCAGGAGCTGGCGGTCTTGCTCTTGTACCTCAGCTCTGCGCTGAAAGCCGACGAACGCTATAACGAACGTGAAGCGACCGCGCGGCTGGATCAATGGAAAACACAGTACGCCCCCATGCTGCGAAGCGATGTGGTGGAGCTGCGGCGGACACTGATCGACGGCCACTACTGGATGCGGGAGCCCGACGGGCGCGGCTATGAGCTCGACGCGGCCATTGCGGGCCATCCGTTGTTCATCCGACTGGTTGAGGAGCGTTTGGAAATGCGCATCGCCGAACAGCTGCTGGCGACCGCCCGCGCCCGCGAAGAGCGAAAGAGAGCGGCACTACAAGGCTGACCTGCGGCGCCTTCAAGGATCAGGGGGAGGAGCCCTTGGCGTTCTCCCCCCTAACCTCGTCTATTGCACTCTGACGAAAACGGCCTGCTCGGCAAGCGCGCTTTGCGCATTCGCAAGGTGAAGCTCCGGAGCCCATCGGACAAAATTGCTCAGCACCCGGCCCTGTCCGGTACTCGGCAGTAGCAGGTGCATGTAAAGCCCGCTGTCGGATGACGGGGCGACGACATTATTGGCGAACACGCGAAGCACCGGCTGACGCAATACGATGCCGCAAGCACCCAGCCGTGAATTGCGCGACAGCACATAGTTGTCGTGGATATCGAGCACTGGCGCCCTGGCAACTAATGTGGCGACGCGATCATACAAAGCGGCTTCGCTGCAGCGGTCGATATCATCGACCGCAATCAATCGAGCGCCTTCTTCGACGACATATTGCACAAGAAATCGATCGCCCTGCAGAACGCCGCAAGCGTGCTTCAAAAGGGCCACGATCCAGGCAACGCCCTGATCGCTGCTACTGGCCAAACACTCGGGCCAGTTCAGCGCTGTTCGCATCTGCTCCCCCGTATGCACCGGCATTGACCCGACATTCTGCGGGTCCAGCCACGCGGCAGCAGCCTGCAAGCGCACTTCGGCTGCCTTGAAGCAAGTCGCCGATTCCATCGATAACCCGGGCTGCGGCACCGCGGGGCTCTGTGCCGGCAGGTTGGCACTGAATCTGAAGCGGTCAATGATCGCGTCTGGCAACTCAGCTTCATCGCCGTGCAACAGCTGATGTTTGACTCCCGCATTGAAGCCGTCCAGATACCCGAGGATATTGCCCTGCGCCATTCCTTGGCGATGCAGGTAAAACAGACTCCACTGCTCAAAGCCGAATTGCGGCAGCCAGGTGGAGTTTTGAGCGGTGAGAAAGAATCGCTCGGTGATGGAGGCGGCCAGTTCGCTGTTCATCGTATCGTGTGCCCAGTCGAAACCCGACCCGGTAATGCCGTATTTCTCGCGGTCATTCCAGATGGGCGTCAGCGGATCGCAGTACCAGACCTGTGCGCGGAAGGTGTCCGGCCGAAAGGTTTCGATGAAGTCCAGGCTCTCTTGCACCGTGTGGATGGTTTCCCCTGGAAAGCCAATGATGAACGAAGCGTGAGTCGCAATGCCCACCGAGCGGAATGCACTGATGGCCTGTTCATAGTTCTTGCGGCGTGACGTCTTGCGCATCAGCGCAAGCATCTTGTCTGAGGCAGACTCGATACCCAGAAAAACGCCTTCACACCCTGCACGCGCCATCAGCTCAATGGTTTCAGGATCGCCCTGATCAGAGCGGTAGAAGGAGTTCCACTTAAAGTTGTACTGGTTGTCGATCATCATCTGCATGATTTCCCGGAAGCGCTGCTTGGGCACATTGAATGTGTCATCCAGGAACGTCAGCGTATCCACGGTGCCTATCGCTTTCACCGCGTCCAGTTCGCGTTCGACATCGCTGGTGGACAAGTAACGGTACTTACCGGCTCGCTGGGGAAACCCGCAGAATGCGCAGGAATACGGGCAGGATTTAGCCGTACGCGTAGACAGAAACCGTCCTATGCCACGCGGTTCGAACAACCTGTAATTGACGAAGTTTTCCTTCAGCTCGTTGTACTCGGGTTCATCCGCACCGAACACCCACGTATCGCCGTCAAGCACCGCCGTGCGGCTCAACCCGATAACTGGCCTGTTGTGGTTGAGCGCCTCCAGCACCTGGCGAAGCGTGTCCTCGCCCTCATTGCTGTTGATATAGATATCGCCGCCAAGAACACTCAGGTAATCACCGAGCATCTCCAGGTCGTGGGCCTTGAACAAACCGCTGATATAAGGCCCGCCGATGATGATCTGCACCTCGGGCGCACAGGAGCGCACGAAGTCCACGATCTCCTGCACCGGATGGGGCATCACATAGAGGGTCGTAGTGATGACTACGGTGTTGATCGTGCCGGACGCCAGTTTTTGTGCAAGAACGGCCTTCTCGTTTTGAAAAAGATTGACGTAGTCAAAGGCGATGCCGTGCTTTTCGAGATAAGTGCCCAACACCATCACGACCGGCCACAGAAAGTCGGCATTGTTCAGGTTCAGGTTCGTCAGCCCCTGCACCTCACGTGTCTTGTTCAGCACGCCCAATGCATGAACCCGCGAACCTTCATAGTTGACGAACGCCAAACGTAGATCACGTTTCGCTGCCGCTTCAGGTGCAAGTTGATCGAGCATCTGACAATAGTCGTCAAACGAAAAATCGTTGAAGCCGATGATCATGCATTTTTTGTTTTGCATCGGGTCACTCCTCCCTGGAATGGAACATGCGAAGGCTCGCGTCTCAGCTCCTTGATTGGTTCAGCCTTGGGCCGTGGCCCACCGTCGCGTATCAGGAATGAAGTCCGCGATGTTGGTATAGGATCCGGCCTGCAGACACTTGTCGACGAACAACTGCCCAACCACGAGGTCGAGAACACCCAAGCCGAACGGTGAAAAAATCAGCGGGCGCGAACGGTCAATCAAGCTTGGGTTGTTGAGGATGTGCGCGAGCGTGCCATGCACGAATGACCGGTCGCCATACTTCTGCTCAGCCAGATGGGGCGAAGTATTGGCCTTCATGCAATGCTCCACATCATCGAACATGTTGAACGCGTGCCAGATGATGTCCGGGCTGATATCGCGCAGCGAGACATTCAGAATGATCTGGCCGGGGGCGAAGACATCGTCTCCCGAGACGTAAGGCGTACCGGCGTTGGTGGCGAAAACAACGATGTCGGCAGCACTGATCGCAGCCTTCCAGTCCTCGACGAAAAGCGCTTGCTGACCCGTCCCCGCCTCGACGTGGTGACGAAGCTCGGTGGCCGACGCTACGTCCAGATCGCAAACGGTGACCTGATCGAACTTCCAGCCATCGGCCATGAAAAAATCAAAGATCGCGCGGGAGATCACCCCGGCGCCGACGAATGTGATTTTCAGCGCTTTCTTCGGATCCGCCGCCAGCGCCCTCGCGGCGACCACCGCAGAAGCCGCCGTTCTGGCCGAACTGATTTGCGAGGCTTCCAGGCAAGCCACCGGGTAACCCGTTTCGTAATCGTTGAGCAGCAGAACAGCCGAGGCGCGCTGCAGATTTCGCTCGATGTTCTTCGGATAACTGGCAATCCACTTGATGCCCGAAATGGGCGTGTCATTGGCAATCGCAGCAGGCAAGGCAATGATTCGATCCGATTGACGCTCCTCGAACCTCAGGAAATAGCTGTCGGGGTTGTTGGTCAGGCCAGCGTCGTGCTGCAGGTAGGTCGCTTCGACCAGACGCAGAATATCCTGGCGTAACGAAGGCATCAGGCTGGCGATCTGCGAACCGGAAACGACGGTCAATGCATGGGATGACAGGTGTCGGGAGTCTTTCATGGGAGGTCTCATTGAATGGCTTCGTGGTTTAAAGCCGCTGTGTCACGAGCGCTTGCTTCGGCCTCCAGGAGACAGAATCGATCTAACGTTTCGCTCAGCAGGTGTTTTAGTTTCAGCATGTTTTGAGGCGAAATTCTGTCGGCCTGGTACTGCAGCTTGATAAAGCAATGGTCAGCCGTGACAGGCACCCACATGAACAGCGGCCACGGCTGATAGTCGGGAAGTTGGACCTGAGAGACGGCGACGCCTTCAAGATCCCAGCCTTCAAACGGGCTTTCGGCACCGATATGAATTGGCAGGCTTTGCCTGATTTCGGATTCGTCGATGATTTCGCCGATCGAAAGACCGACGCTGTCGAAGGTTTCGTAGAGTGAATCAGCGACATTGAGGATGTGAGCCTGCAACGAGAGTTTCGAATCGACCCTTACCCGCAAGGGAATACGCGCTGACAGGTAAGCGACGACGGTTTGCGTGCCTTCTGTCCAGCGCGGCGTCACATTGGTCTGGATCAACAGATCGTCCGAGGCGCAAAAATGCGCGAGGGCGATAGACGCCGCTGCGGTGTAAACCACAAAGGGGGTGACATCCAGCGCATTGCAGAGTCGGTTGATCGCGCCGTGAACCGCTGCACCGGGAGTCATCACATCGAAGGTCGATTTGCCTTGCGCGCTGTCGCCGCTGAGCAGATCCGGAATCAGGGGAATCTTCGCGTCCTTGAGATACTCTCGCCAGAACAGCGCCTGACGCTGTCGCTCGTCGTGCGCCAAAGGCATGGCCAGCGTTTCATGATCGAAGGTGAGTGGCTCCAGCAATGGCTCCGGTGCGGCGGATATCGCGCCGTTGTAGGCGGTCGCCAGATCATCGAGGATCACCTCCAGCGACCACGAGTCGACCACGATGTGGTGAATGATCAAGGCAAACAGATGACGATCAGGCCCGAGCTTTTTCAGGTAGCCCCTGAACGGTATGTCCACCTTCAGATCAAGTGGCCGCCGGCACAGATCCTCGATACAGTCCTCCAGCCGGGACAACTCGAACGGTTCGCTATCGACGCTCAGCACATCGTGCACCTGTGCTCCGGGAAAACGTCGCACGCCTTCTGCCGTTTCGTGGAAGTGCGATCGCAACTGTTCGTGACGATTGACCACCGCGTCCACCGCTCGTCTGAATTGCGCAATATTCAATGATCCGTCCAGCACGAAACCAATGCTCACGCAGGCAGTTTCGGCAAGATCGTAGGCGCTCGAAGCGCTCCAGTAATACCGTTGATATGGATTCAGTCCTTTACCCGCCATCACCTACTCCTCGATCAGACAGGCCATTTGCGCCAGGGTCGGGGCGCCAAACACGCGCTTCAGATTGACCTGAATACCACTGCGTTTCATCAGCGCAACGAGACGCATCGCCAAGAGGGAGTTGCCGCCCAATGCGAAGAAATTCGCCTCACGGTTCTCGATCGGGCGCCCAAGAATCTGGGCCCAGATCAGCGCCAGGGTTTCTTCGTGAGGTGTCATTGCCTCTGCGGCTGCGCCTTCATCCGTCACCTCGGCCAACTGCGTGATCAATGCTGCCCTATCGACTTTTCCCGCCGGATTGCGCGGCAGTTCATCCAGAACGAGGATGCGCGCAGGCATGAAGTAAACCGGCAACTCGGCGCTGATTCTGGACCTCAGTTCAGCTTCCAGCTGCGCCCCGTCAGCGTTGTCCGACGGGGTCACAAACAGCGCGATTCTCACGCCCAATGTGCCGGCATCGACGCAACAGGCGTGGCAGCTCCGAATTCGCCGCGAAGCCATCGCACAGGCCTCGATCTCCGCTAGCTCAACGCGATTTCCGTTGATTTTGAGCAGATCGTCCTTACGCCCCTCGAACAGGATGTCGGCGTTCACATCGCGCCTGGCGAAATCGCCGGTGCGAAAGCTCAGGCTGTCATCGCCATCCAGGCCACGGACAAACCGCGCATCGCTCAAGTCCGGATTGCCCAGATAGCCCAAGGCTACACCCACTCCGCTGATGTAGATCTCACCCAGCTCGCCATCCGGTACTTGCTCCAGCGCTTCGTCGAGGATGCGCACCGTAACGGCGGAAATCGCCTGACCGATATTCGCCGGTGAGGTATCAAGGGTGCACAGCTTGACCGTTGTCGCGACTGTGGCTTCGGAAGGCCCATAGGCGTTGATCAAACGGACTCTGTCTGCCCAGTTGGCAATCACTTCATTGCTGCACCTCTCGCCGGCCACGATCAATGTACTCAGGCTGATCGGCAGTTCGGGCGGCAGCAGTGATACCAGTGACGGCGGCAACGTGGCGACATCGATCCGACGATTGCACAGCAGACTTTGCAGGCTGTCGAAATCCCGCAGCGCGTGGTCGGCCACCGCAACCAGACAGCCACCAGCGAACAGGGTCATGGCGATTTCGGCGATGATTGCGTCGAAACAGACCGGGGAGAACATCAGCACCCGGCTGCCCTGCTTGATGCCATACGTCAGTGCATGGCGCGCAAGGTTGGGGATGCCACGGTGTGAAACCATCACCCCTTTCGGTTGCCCGGTAGAACCTGAAGTAAAGATGATGTACGCCAGGTCTTGTGGCGTTATCCGCGGTTGGTCGAAGTACAGGAACTGTGCGGCATCGCGAACCTGACCGAGGGTCACGACCTTTTCTGCGGCCAGGGCGCGATTATCGCCGACGGTGTAGCCGTCGGGCACCAGAACCAGCTTCGCCGTGGCTGCATCCAGTTGCACGGACAAGCGGGCTGGCGCGGCGTCCAGGTCCATGAGGACAAACGCTGCACCACTCTTCATGACACCCAGCAAGGCCACCAGCAGATCCTTGCCGCGCGGACAACCAATGGCAACTATCGCACCTGCACCAATCGCGTTGTCTGCCAGATAGGCCGCGATCAACTGACTGTCTGCGTCCACTTCGGCATAGGTATATGAAACACCGCCATCCTCGATGGCTGGAGCATCCTTGAGGTCGTGGCTGACGCGGGCCCATTGATCGAGAAAGATCTGTGTTTGCGCGATACCGCTCGGGGGAAATTGTAGTTGTGACAAGCTAGGTTCCTTCCGCTCTGAGAAAACATCAACCAACGTACCGCCGAGACTCAACCCACCATCGAGTGTTGATACATCTGGCTGCCAAAGTTGGCGTCACACCACTGATCCGAATAGATCGTTTCGAGATACCGCTCGCCCATATCGGGACTGATCACAACAACTTCGTCGCCCGCCGGAATCTGTTTCCACAGCCGCTTGAGCGCCACCAGCACGGTTCCCGTGGAGCCACCGAGCAGCAGACCGTAGTCCAGCGCAACACTGCGACACATGCGGATCGTCTCGACCTCATCGACAAATTCGATATGCTCGACCAGTTCCCGGTCGAGAATCTCCGGACGCCGACTCGTTCCCAGACCCGGAATCAAGCGCTTCCTGGGCACCTCCTGAAAGTTGATCGAACCCACGGTATCGACGGCAATCAGTTTTACGTCCGGCGCTTTTTCACGCAGATAGCGCGCGCAGCCAATAAGCGTCCCAGTGGTGCCAGCACCGACAAACAGCCATTTACAGTTGGGACGCTGCTGCAGGATTTCCGGCGCAGTCCTGTTGTAGTGCGCCAGCGGATTGGCCGGGTTGGCGTACTGGTTGGTCCAGAAATACCTCGGATCCTGACGGATCATTTCCTGAATCAGCGCAATGCGCGCCCCGAGAAAACCACCATTGCGGTCGCGGGTGTCACAGACAATGACTTCGGCACCATAAGCCTTCATCAGGTTGACACTGACCTGGTTGACGTTGGGATCGGTAATGCAGGTAAACGGATAACCGCGCTGCGCACAGATCATCGATAACGCAACACCTAGGTTTCCCGAACTGGACTCGATGACTTTTCGCCCGGGCGAAAGTAGCCCCAGGCGCTCGCTTTCTTCAATCAGCGAGATAGCGGTCTTGAGCTTTATCGACCCGGCCGGATTCAACCCTTCTATCTTCAGATAGACCGGCACATCGCCAATAAAGTTATCCAGCTTGTGATACTGATTCGCACTGTAAGTTTGCATCATGCTCAAGGTATCCATTTCCAAGAGAAGATATTCGACGCGCGTGGAAAACAATCCGTTGTTGAAGATCGGCCATTTGCGCAACGCAGAATTTTTCGGGGTTGAAGTTGAGTTCGATCAGAAAATCATCTGCTGGAACCAGACCGAGAACCAAAGGGAACTCTGACTTCTCGAACCACTGCAGATTACTGAGCCGGTAGCGATCACTGACCGGCAAGTTGTCCTGAAGCTCGAAGTTCTCGACCACCAGAACGGTATTGAACAAATCCTCCAGGCCAAGTCCGGCGGCATTTCGCAAATGACTCATCGAGACATGTCCTTCGTCCTGCAGCGCTGCACTGCTGCGTTGCAACTGCCGAAGGGCCTCGGCGGAGAACGGCGCCTGTACATCGACCTTGCACGGGACGATTGAAGTCATCAGTCCGATGATGTCTTGCGACCCCTCAAGATCGACAGGCCGCCCCGAAATCGCCCAGCCGAATACCGGTGTGAGGCTTGCGGTATTCTCTGCCAGGATCTGCCCCCAGATACGCTGGAAGAGAACCGCAACGGTCACCCCCAGTCCGGTGCAGAATCGCTCGATGCCTCCCGACAGGTCGCGCCCGAGTCTGAATCGGTAGACGTTGTCATCCGCACGCGAGGACGCCTGATAGGCCACCGGGCTGGTGAAGAGACTTGGGCTCACGCCCGCCAGATAATGTCGCCAGAACGGACGCTTTTCCCGCTCGTGCTGATTGGCCAGCCACTCGATGTAATCGCGATAGACCGGGCCGAAAACCGGCTCGGGTTGAACGTCGCGGATCATCTGGTCGTAGATGGCAAACAGTTCTTTGATGACTTTGGCCACACACCAGCCATCCAGAAGGATGTGATGGTAGGTCCAGATCAACTTGTGCGCCTGCGCCCCATTGGACAGCAGCGTGAAGCGGGTCAGCGCGGGTGTCGCCAGATCAAAGATTCGTGAACGATCGTCGTGCATCAGGCGTTCATACTGCGTCGGCTCATCGCTGTGCGCGATGATCTGCCAGCTGCAATTTGCGTTCTGCAACACATACTGCACCGGCCCCGCTACCGCATCCCAGAAAAACCCAGTGCGCAGGATCGGATGGCGCCCGGCCAGCAATTGCCACGCGGCCTCAAGCACGCCGCTGTCGACTTCACCGTTGATGTCCATGACGTATTGCAGCGTATAGGTGTCGTCATCGCTCATCAGGTGCTGGAACAGAATCCCCTCTTGCGTCGGCGACAAGGGATAGATATCCACCGGCATGACTCCGGTGCCGGCAATCAACGACTGCAACTCATCGTCAGTCAGATCGACATCCGGATAGTCGCCGGGTACACGGACCACGGCGCCTGCCGTGCAATGTCCGATGATTTGCTCAAGTGCATCGACGTAATGCATCGCAAGATTCTCGGCCTCCTGCGGGGACAGGATCCCGTCGTCGTAATACCAGTCGATTTCAAATCGACCCTGGGCGATCCGTGCCTCGATCTCCAGCGCATGCTGGCGTCCGTTACGCGGATCCACCGATACCTGATCGACGAGGCTCAAGACCTGGGCAGATGGCATCGACACATCAGGATCGTCAAACGACACGTTGTCCCACTGCCCGAGATAGTTGAACTGCACCATGGGTTCGGCAGCAGGAATCACCCGGGACTCATTGCACAGATAACGCAGCAGTCCATACCCGACTCCCCGTTGCGGGATATCCGCAAGAGTACGTTTGGTCGCCTGGATCAGACTTCCGAGCCCCTCTTGAGGATCATGCAGGCACACCGGGAACACCGACGTGAACCAGCCTACCGTGCGGGATACGTCGACGCCTTCCAGGATGCTTTCACGACCATGTCCTTCGAGGTTGATCGCAATGTCCGGACGCGCCTGCCAGACGGAAAACGCCCGCACCAGCGCCGAGATCAGGATGTCATTGATACGGGTGTTGTACGCTGCAGGCACCTCGCGGATCAGCGCGCTGGTCGCCGCGACGTTCAGCCCCCGGGACAGTATTGCTGTACGTCCCGACGGCCGCCGGTTCAGGTCAAACGGTCTCGCGACGGGGAGCGTCTCGATGACCCGTGACCAGTACGCAGTCTGCGCCAGAACGTCGCTCTTGAAGGCCTGCCCGTCACTCGCCAGTTGCTGCGCCCAGCCGCGAAAGGAGGTGACCTGCGCAGGAAGCGCAGTGCCTGCAAAGAGATGCAGATAATCCTCGACAAGGATGCGCAGGGACACCGCATCGACCACCAGGTGATGCGCCACCAGAACAAGCAGATTGGCTTCGGGATCCGGCGTGCAGAACAGCACCGCGCGAAACAGATCGCCCTGCTCGAGGTCGAGACCGGACAGGGACTCATCCAGCACGGCCCGGATCTGCTCCAGCGATTGATCGATCGGTGCAGCCAGTTGCACTGTCTTGCAACTCGACTGCGCGTCGACGGGAATGTCAGGAATGGTCTGGGCGTATCCTTCGTCGACCTTGAACTGCGCGCTCAGTAACGGATAGCGCTGCAGTGTCTTGCGAGTCGCCATGACCAAGGTATCGGCTGCAACGGTACGGTGAATCTCGATCGCCGTGCCAAGGCACCAATGGTCAGCGTTGACCAGTTGCTGTTCGGCGAACCAGCGTTGCACAGGCACGAGCGCGGTTGCGCCGGTCGGCGGATGGACTTCCCCGTTGCCGACGCTGTGAAGCGGTCGCACTGCCTGGGCGATTTCGGCCAGCGATCGACTGGCAAAGATGCGATCAAGATCAATCGTCATCCCCTCGCTTCTCAGACGGGCAATGAGTTGCAACGCGCTGATCGAGTCTCCACCCGAAGAGAAGAAGTTCTGCTGCAGGCTAATCGTGTCATTGCCGATGATCGCACGGGTGGCCGTCAGCACTACCGTGTCGAAAGGTGTGTGCTGCGAGGAGGCCGGGGGCAGATCTTTCGCAACCGACGTTTCATACCCGGTCACGGGCTCGCCTTTCCAGCTCAGCCACTCCTGCAGAGGGCGCTGAGCTTCACAGATGTACGTCAGCGCACTCAGGAAATGTTCACACAGCGCCTCTGCCCGCGCCAGGGAGACATGCTCGGGATCGCGAATGAAATCCACAGTGATTGCATCGCCGCTGCTGAGGACTTCAACAGCAAATGCAAACTCGGTGAGGTCAGTCACCTGCGTGAGCTCGACCGTGACGCCGGGGACCTCGAGTGCAGCCCAGTCTGCCAGCGTCTCGACATTCAGCACCGTATCAAAAGCGCCATTGGTAAAACGCGAGCGTGTGCTGAGCAACGTCTCGTTCATCGATATCGATTCAAAACACAGCAACTCGGCGATGCGTCTGCTGACGGCCTGCAGGCTGACCTCCGGACTTTGCGCCGGCGCCAGTGCCAGGGGAATCGGCAAGGTATTGGCGTACATCCCGACATCATCCAGGCCAACCCCGGTGTCGGCGCGGCCCGAGACGATCATTCCGAATAACTGGTGCCGTCTGCCGTTCACGGCATTGAGCGCCATGCCCCAAGCCGTTGCCGCGACAGAGGCAATGGTGACCCCGGCACGCCCACACAGACGCACGATGGCCTGCTCAAGCGTCGCGGGCAGACGCCTTTCGATGAGCTGATGTTCCACCGGTTTCAAGGACGGCTCGGCCAGCTTGTCAGCTACGCAGACCGGCACATGGAAAGGCTCGAGGAGCTCTGACCATAGCTGCTGGTCCTGCGGTTTCAGGTGGAATTTTTCCTGATCGGCGATGTAGCTTGAAAACGCATCCGGCAGCGCAGGCGCCCCCGAGAATACTTCGCTCATCAGCGCGAAGATCGAAGCACCATCAAGCACGAGATGGTGCGCACCGAGAACAAACTGATAATCGTTGCCCCCCAGGTGGAACAGATGCAATCGATAAAGCGCAGGCTGATCCAGCTCGAAACCTGTCTGTTTGTCCTGAATGAGGAAGTCCTCGATATGCTTGCGCTGTTGCACTGGATCGAGGTGCAGAAGACTGGTTCGGGACCATCTCAGTGGTGCGTCTTCGGCAACGATACGCACCGGTTGACCCGACGGTGCCAGGACGAACGCACTGCGCAGCAACTCATGATGTTGATGAGCCTTGCGCCACCCTTCTTGCAACGCTGTGCCGTCATCGGGCAGCACCATGCGGAACGAAAACTGCAGAACGTAAGTCGTGCGATGACGGGTTCGCAGCGACTGGACGTAGATGCCCTTCTGCGCCGGCGACATCTGTTTGAACGATGAGGAATAACCCCCCGCCTGTTGCAGATCCTGCTGTTTGCCGCTGGCGCCGGCTGCGACGCCAGTCACCGCAGTTTGGGTTCTGGCCACCTTGAGCAGACCGAGTGTGGTCGGGTTCCGGAAGATGTCCCCCAGGGTAAAGGCATATCCCTGGGCCTTCGCCCGCGCAATGAACTGCAAGGCGAGAATCGAATCGGCACCTTGTTTGAAAAAGTCGTCGGTGGGTTGCAACGCCGGATTGCGCAGCAAATCGCGCCAGGTCTCGAGCAGCACCTGTCCGGCCCCGGTTGCCGTTGCTGCAACGTTCTGTGCGGCGTCTGGCACTCGTGTTTCATTAGCAGTGGCCGTGAGTTTTTTCTTGTCGATCTTGCCATTGGGTGTCTGGGGCAGAGACGACTGAATGCGGAACTCGGACGGGATCATGTGTTCCGGCAAGAGGCCGCGCAAGTCAAGACGCAGCGTGTCGGGATCGATTGCGGCGCCTTCCTGCTCGACGATGAAAGCCGTCAGAAAGGCTCGGGTATGCGAAGTGTTGAGAACCACGGCCGCCTGTTTGATGTAAGCCAGTCGCTGGATGCCGAATTCGACCTCGCTCAGTTCGATCCGGTGACCTCGCACCTTGACCTGATCATCGGTTCGACCGTGATAGTGAAAGACTCCCTCATCATCACAGCTGACGAGGTCGCCGGTCTTGTAGGCTCGCTGGCCGTCGACAATGACAAACGCCTTGGCGGTCAGGTCGGGGCGACCGATGTAGCCCAGCCCCACCGCAATCCCTTCGACATAGAGCTCCCCGACTTCACCCACGGGCAACGCCACCTGGTCAGCGTCACGCACCACCAGCCGGACACCCCGCACCGCCCGCCCGATCGGAATGGCGTGATCGGCAGAAGGCATGCGGGAGATAACCTGGTGGGTCACATCGTCACTGCACTCAGTCGGCCCATAGGCATTGACCAACGGCACATTAGGCTTGGTCGCCAACCAGCGCCGGGCAAGTGAAACGGGCAGCACTTCGCCCGTCGCGACGAGACAGCTCAACCGATCGAAGCGCGCATTCTGCGCATCCAGCGTAATCGCATCCAGAATGGCCAGCAGGTGGCTGGGCACCACCTGCAGAATATCGATTTCGTCGTGCACGATCCGCGCACCCAAACGATCCAGATCCAGAAACTCCGAACGGGTCAGAATTGCCGTACGTCCGGCGCAGATGAGCGGCGCGAGGAATTGCCAGACGGAAATATCGAAACTCTGTGGCGCTGTCTGCGCCACGCTGGGGGCCTTGTGCATCCCCAGGTCTTCGACTTTGGCCAGCAGGTGATTGAGCATTCCCGCGTGATGGACCATCGCCCCCTTGGGCATCCCCGTGGAGCCGGAGGTGAAGATCACATAAGCAAGACTGTCGCCCTTCAGTGCACAGCGCTCGTACGGCGCCCCGCCCTTGAGGTCTTCGAGCCGGGCCGGCATTGTCAGAAGACCAATACCGTCGAACATTAACCCGCTGTCGTGCTCCGCGATCAGCCACCGACAACCGCATTGCTCCAGCATATAGGCCCGGCGGTCCAGCGGCAGGGCGCGATCCAGTGGCAGATACGCGGCCCCAACCTTGAACAGGCCAATCATCGAAACCAGAAATCCGAGCCCCCGCTCCAGACCGATCGCGACAATATCGCCCGGCTTGACGGATGCCGCGCTCAGCCTGCGGGCGAAACCGTCGGATACCTCGTCAAGATCTTGATAGCTCAGGCTGTTGCAGCCATCCGAAGCCGCAATGGCGCCAGGCGCCCGCCGAACCTGGTCGGCGAATAAATCCAGAAAATTGTCCATATCATCCATGTCTTATGGTCTAAATTTCGGTGTCAGGCGCCTTCTCGAAGGTATTTCTTGACCCCCCAGTGCCAAAGCAATCGAGACAACAGCAAGAAGGCCAGGGTCGCCAGTACAGCACCCGCCAATGACCGCCCCGTCGTCATCCCCATCGCTGACTGCGCGGGCACTTCCATGATGAAAAAGACAGGTACTACGGTCATGATCACGACCTGGATCCACTCCGGGTACGCGCCGGACGGAAACCGTCCGGTTGTCAGAAACATAAACAGCAGGTGGGAAATATTGCCGGTCTTCTTGGTCCAGAACGCCAGACTGGCGATGCTGAACCAGACCGAATAAACCAGCGCACACGCCAGCACCATGAAGACGAAGAAAGCGCCGAGCGTCTGCAACGTCAGTTGCCCTTGCGCATGACTACCGCCCAGCATCAGGCCCAGCCCCAGCAGGACCCCGAAAATATGCCACAGGCGCAACTGCCCAAAGGCCAGAATGGTTTGAACATCAACCGGTTTGGACAAGTAAGTATCAATGGACTTGCTGATGATCAACTTCGAGGCAGCCTCGCAGTTGGGCAACACCACCATTTGTACAAAGGAGCGAATAAGGATAAATGCACCATACAACACAATCGATTGCTGTTTATTCCAACCACCAATTGTCTCGACATTTCCAAAGAAAATCTCAATCACAACATAAACGGACAATCCCAGTAGGGCCGTGTTCAACAGGCTGACAAAGACCGGAACACGATCTTTCATATTTGCCTGCAACCTTGCTGTCAGAAGCGCCTTGACTGCGCTCAGGGTCTTCATTACCCGAACACCGAATAACGTTTGACACCTTTGGCCCAGATAAAACGAGCCAACAAGGACAGTACGACGACCAGTACAATCTGAAACAGCAATCCGCTGACCAACTGCTCCCTTGTCAGCTCTCCCATGATGACCCTGATTGGAAAGCTAATAATATAGGGGAACGGCGACCACTCAAGTATCGACTGCATCCAGGCGGGATAAAGTGTCAAGGGTGCAAGCACGCCACCAAACAGTGTAAGCATGTAAGTCAACACCAGATCAAAGGCACTTGCCTGATCGGACCAAAACGCCGCCAGCCCACCAATAAAATAGAGCAGATAGTTTATGGCGAACCCAAGTACTACCCCGAGCAGTGCAGGGAGCAGATAGCTCAGGTGCAAGTATTGGCCCGCCTCGGAAAACAGAAATACTCCGGCCACCAGGAAAAATATGGGAATGACTCTGACCATCGCCGAAGCCATTTCACTCAGAAAGTAATAGAGAGCAATATTGAACGGTTTTAACAGGTGACTGCCGATATCACCCGAGTGAATATCGTTCTCTACTTCTTCAGCAGCCGTACTGGACACGATTTCGCCAACCAGAAACACCAGCGCAAAGTAAGCGGCAAACCTGGCCGGTGTAAAACCCTCCAGTGCCGCATCTTTTGCAATCCCCATCCAGATGACCATCATGAACAACGGCACCAAAGAGGCAAGCACCAATACGAACAGCTCTGCGCGGTGTGCAACTTTGCGGCGAATGGCCGTGCGTGCAACTCCGGCAACTTTCATGGCAAACCCGCTCACGCGACACACTCCCCGGGCGCACCCTTGACCTTGTGCCCCGAATCGACCTGCGAGGCCATGAACAGCTTCAACAGGGCTTCCTCGATCGGTGGATCGCCGATGGAAATGTCGATGACCGGCTGCTCAGCAAGTACCCGTGAACAAACGCCCACGACTTCGGCCGCTGGCACCAGCAGCTCATGCACAAAGCCGTCCGCCGAGCGCACCAGAGCATATCGGCCAAGTGCCGAGGCCATGACGCTTTCGGACATTTCCACGGTGATGATGCGGTGATCCGACATGCGCTTGCGTAATGACTCAAGGGTGTCATCGAAGGATATCTTGCCATCGGAAACGACAACGACTCGCTCACACAGGGCTTCAATATCCTGCATGTAATGCGACGTTAGCAGTACGCTCACATTGCGCTCGCGACTATAGTCCCGAATGAATGAACGAACTATCTTCTGCACGCCAACATCAAGCCCGATGGTCGGCTCGTCGAGAAAAAGCACTTTGGGATCATGAAGTAATGATGCGACCAGCTCACACTTCATTTTCTCGCCAAGCGACAGGGTTCGCACCGGCGCCCTGGCCAGTTTCGACACTTGAAGCAGTTCATCCAGATAACCATAGGTCTGTTTGAACTGCTCATCAGGTATTTCAAATATCTTCTGATTGAGCCGAAAAGTCTCCATGGCCGGCAAGTCCCAGATCAACTGTTGACGTTGCCCCATGATCAGCGAGATTGACTTGAGAAATTCCTTGCTGCGCAGTTGCGGGTTATAGCCCAGAACCGATAGTTGTCCGGCAGTCGGATAGAGCAACCCCGACAGCATTTTCAATGTTGTAGTTTTACCCGCACCATTGGGACCGAGAAAGCCGACAACTTCACCCTGCTTGACAGTAAATGAAATATCGTCGACGGCAGTTTTTTCGGAGGTCGTGGGAGATACAAGATTTTTCAGCCAGCCGAACGACCCTTCCGAGCGCTCTTTTATCCGATAAGTCTTGGACAAATTTCTTACACTAATACAATCCATTGCGTGCGAGACCTTGAAGAAAATGAGCTATCCATTGCGCATATCGTTTCAACGCCGGTTTGAATATCACGCACCGATCGACGTCGTCAAGAAACGTTATTACACATTTAAATTTTTAATTTCCGGCGCCAATTTACCGTTGCGCAATCAACCCCACTTGCAAGCGCCATAGCTTAATGAAATCACACTCGATAAAAGTAGCGCGCAACGCTCTAGTCCGCGCCTTTCTCTTTTTTCAGAGTTTGCCACTGGTTCAGAAATTAATCATTTGTGACGCCGGTGTCGAGCGCAAAACACACGGTCACGCAAAAGCAGAGTGAAGCTACAAATGAAGGGGAAAAGCCGTACAGAAAAATCCTGCACAGAAAAAATTCAGCCTGTGGATAACCAGCCCCTTCTCCTCCGATTGCGCATCAGTCGGGGAAGAAGGGATCTTCTTTTGCCGATGACTTACGACTGGCTGTCGCCATCGTCATCGTCGGTGTCTGGCTCGTCAGTGGTTGAATCATCATCGTCCTTGCTGCCACCCTGATCCTGATCACCTGGTTCCGATTCGGACTTGGCCAGCAGGATCACACCGCCGTGCCCATGCGGTGCATTAAAACCCTGCTGAGGGCTGGCGGTACTCGCCCAGGCTGCAGACGTACCCAGTGACAGCATCACCAAAACCTTAAGCAACAGCACAATGCGTTGAAAAATGCTCATAGCTGATTCCATCCTTTCGTGGTTGAAGCCTGGAGTGCCGATCCGGCGCTGAATGAAATCTAGTTCCGATCAGCCCGGTTCACCAGATAGGACGCTAACGAGCCCTCGGAAATGCCCCGGTTTGGCAGATCACTTGTGAATAATCGCTATAACCGAATCAGCTAAGCGAAGTAGCGCCTTTGCTGGCGGTCAGCGCTTTGGCCGGGGTCGATGAGCGCGTCGCGAGGTAGATCAGGGGCAAGGTCAACAGCGCCAGTGTCGCGCTCGCAAGCCATACGCTGTGCCCTCCAAAGTGCCCATACAACTGACCACTGAGCACTGGCGACAACAACGCACTCGCGCTCCAGCTCATGAAAAACAAACCAAAATACTGGCCGCTTTTGCCACCCTGCGCATGCTGCATGACCAGCACATTCATCGGCGGCATGAAAAAAGCTTCACCCAGTGTCCAGATCACCGTCGACAAACAGACGTAAAACAATCCTGAGCCAAAGGGCAACATTCCCAATCCGACGGCCAGCAACACACAACCCGCCAACAGTTGCCGACGTTGGCCCCAGCGCTCGCCCCAGTGCGTCAGTGGAATTTGCAGCGCCACTACCAGCATCGCGTTGAGCCCGAACTGCCAACCGATGGCCTCGGTGCTCAAGTGGTAGTAGTCGCGCAGATAGTTGCCCAGCGTGCTGTAAACCGTGTCGAAAGCCATCCCCAGCAATACTGCCGCACCCAGCAACCAGAGGAACGCCGTGTCGCGCAACGGCGCGCCGGTGCCTGCCTCGGCCACCTCATCGGGCTCGATTACCGCGCGGCGCCAGGTGGTACGCACAAACCAGAGCAACGCCAGCAGCGTCATCGCCGCACTGACGAAAAACACCCAACGAAAATCCGTCTGCGCCAACACCCCGCCGGCAATACCGGCAGCGGCCATCCCAAGGTTTCGCGCGACCCGGCTCAAGGCTTGGGCGCGAGAGCGCTGGGCAGGCTGGCAATACTCCATGATCAAGCGCTGGTGCAACGTACGGATCGCGCCATCGACGGTGCCGCTGAGCAACAGCAACCCGGCCAAGAGCGGCACCCGCGTCACCAGCCCCAGCAGGATCAACACCCACACGGAAACGAAAAACAGCGCCGCCGTCAGCCGCGCCGTCCGCACATGATCACTGAGCAGCCCACCGAGCATCGAACCGATCAACAGCCCGGCACCGTAAGCCGACAACAGCCAGCCAATGGTCTCGATCGCCAGCCCCAGCTCCTGGCGCAGATACAACGCCATGAACAACTTGACCATGCTGCTCAACCGATTGATGAACAGCAACGCCGCGAGCACCCAGGCCATCAGGCTGAAATAGCCGTTGGGGCGAAGCAGATGGATGAGGTTGCGCGTCATTCCATTGACCTCTCAATAGCGACTGCGTGGACCTGGAACACTAACGGTCAGCGATCCGGTTGTCGCGCTCAAGAACATCGTAACCACAAAAAACAGAGCCGCCCTACACCCCCTGTAGGAACTGCCGCAGGTTGAAATCTTTTGACGTAGCTGTTTCAGATCAAAAGATCGCAGCCTGCGGCCGCTCAATTCGATTGAGTGCTCTCAGTTAGAAAATGGTCGGCTGTCAGGTCGCTTTCGCGAGCAGGCTCACTCCCACAATTGGATTGAGTGTGTTCAGTTGGGGATTGGTCGGCTCGTAGGCCGCCATCGCGAGCAGG
>NZ_NQYG01000065.1:16551-32215 GCF_002878485.1 Pseudomonas sp. AD21 | reverse complement strand
TGGCGTCTGAAAAAGTGACTCGCCGTAAGGGCGAAACCGCCAGCCGCAACCCCCGAACCAACGGATAAACCCCCAAAACCCCAGGAGCATGGTCGGCCCAAAGGCCGCCAAGTCCAAAAGCCTCAACCCTCCCGACGAACCCTGAACCAAGCCGCATACAAAGCCGGCAAAAACAGCAGAGTCAAAGCCGTAGCCACAATCAACCCGCCCATGATCGCCACCGCCATCGGCCCGAAAAACACACTGCGCGACAACGGAATCATCGCCAACACCGCCGCCAAAGCGGTCAAAACAATCGGCCGAAACCGCCGCACAGTCGCCTCGATAATCGCCTGCCAAGGCTTAAGCCCAGAAGCAATATCCTGCTCGATCTGATCCACAAGAATCACCGAGTTACGCATGATCATCCCCGACAACGCGATCGTCCCCAGCATCGCCACAAACCCGAACGGCTGACGGAACACCATCAGAAACAGCACCACACCGATCAACCCCAGCGGCGCCGTCAGAAACACCATCGCCGTACGCGAGAAACTGCGCAGTTGCACCATCAGCAACGTCAGCACTACCACAATGAACATCGGCACCCCGGCGTTCACCGACTTCTGCCCACGCTCCGAATCCTCCACCGTGCCGCCAACATCCAACAGATACCCATCGGGCAATTCGGCACGAATCGGATCAAGCGTCGGCTGAATCTGCTGCACCAGCGTCGCCGGCTGCTCCTTGCCATAGATGTCGGCACGCACGGTCACAGTCGGCAGGCGATTGCGATGCCAGATGACCCCCTCCTCAAAGCCATATTCCAGCGTGGCAATCTGCGACAACGCCACACTGCGACCGTTATCGGTCGGCACCGCCAGACTCGGCAGCAACGACAACTCGGTACGCTCATGCACCGTGCCGCGCAGCAGAATCTCGATCAACTCGTTGTCCTCGCGGTACTGGCTGACGCTGGAACCGGTCAACGAACTCTGAAGGAATTTCGCCAGATTGGCGGTGCTCACGCCCAAGGCACGGGCACGGTCCTGATCGATGTTCAGGTACACCACCTTGCTCGGTTCTTCCCAGTCCAGGTGCACATTGACCACGTGCGGGTTCTCGCGCCCCTTGGCCGCCACTTTGCGCGCCAGCGCGCGGACTTCCTCGATGTGTTCACCGGTGACGCGGAACTGCACCGGATAGCCAACCGGCGGGCCGTTTTCCAGACGCGTGACCCGCGAACGCAGGGCCGGGAATTGCTCGTTCAACGTGCTGATCAACCAGGTGCGCAGGGTCTCGCGCTCCTCGATGTTTTTCGCCAGCACCACAAACTGGGCAAAGCTCGCCGCCGGCAGTTGTTGATCCAGCGGCAGGTAGAAACGCGGTGAACCGGTGCCGACATACGCCACATAATTGTCGATGCCGGCGTGATCCTTAAGCATCGCTTCCAGGCGTTTGACCTCGGCCGTGGTGTTGGCCAGCGACGCGCCTTCGGCCAGTTTCAGATCGACCATCAACTCCAGTCGATTGGAGGCCGGGAAGAACTGCTGCGGCACGAAACGGAACAGCATCACCGAAGCGATGAACAGCCCCACCGTCAGCACAATCACGGTCTTGCGGTGCGCCACGCACCACTGCACCAGACGTCGCACCCGTTGATAGAACGGCGTGCCATACGGGTCCGCCTGGCCATCAGTCGTGCCGTGTCTGGCGGCGTGAATCTTCGCCAGATCCGGCAGGAGTTTTTCCCCCAGATACGGCACGAACATCACCGCCGCCACCCATGAGGCGAGCAACGCAATAGTCACCACCTGAAAGATCGAACGGGTGTATTCGCCGGTACCGGACTGCGCCGTGGCAATCGGCAGAAAGCCGGCGGCGGTGATCAGCGTGCCGGTGAGCATCGGGAACGCGGTGCTGGTCCAGGCGAAGCTCGCCGCCCGGATCCGGTCGAAGCCCTGCTCCATTTTGATCGCCATCATTTCCACGGCGATGATCGCATCGTCCACCAGCAAGCCCAGCGCCAGCACCAGCGCGCCGAGGGAGATCTTGTGCAGGCCGATGCCGAGGTAATACATGCAGGCGAAGGTCATCGCCAGCACCAGCGGAATGGTCAGCGCGACGACCATGCCGGTGCGCACGCCGAGGGAGAAGAAGCTCACCAGCAACACGATTGCCAGCGCCTCGACCAGCACCTGGACGAATTCGCCGACACCGGTTTTCACCGCCGCCGGTTGGTCGGACACCTTGCGCAGTTGCATGCCGGCCGGAAGGCCTTTCTGCAGGCGCGAGAACTCGCCTTCCAGCGCCTTGCCCAGCACCAGAATGTCACCGCCGTCCTTCATTGCCACCGCAAGGCCGATGGCGTCTTCGCCCATGAAGCGCATGCGCGGCGCCGGTGGATCGTTGAAACCGCGATGCACATCGGCGACATCGGAGATGCGGAACGTCCGATCGCCGACCCGGATCGGAAAATTCTTGATCTCGTCGACGGTCTGAAAATTCCCCGAGACCCGCAGCTGCACACGCTCGCTGCCGGTTTCGAAGAAGCCGGCGGTGGACACCGCGTTCTGCTCTTCCAGTGCTTGCTGTACAGCCGCCAGCGGCAAGCCGAGGGTCGCGAGTTTGACGTTGGACAGCTCGACCCAGATTTTCTCGTCCTGCAAACCGAGCAAATCGACCTTGCCCACATCCTTGACCCGCTGCAGCTGGATCTGGATACGGTCGGCGTAATCCTTGAGCACCGCGTAGTCGAAACCGTCGCCGGTCAGCGCATAGATATTGCCGAACGTGGTGCCGAATTCATCGTTGAAAAACGGCCCCTGAATTCCCGGTGGCAAGGTCTGGCGAATGTCGCTGACCTTCTTGCGCACCTGATACCAGAGGTCGGGGATGTCCACCGAATGCATCGAGTCGCGGGCAATGAACGTGACCTGGGATTCGCCCGGGCGGGAGAACGACACAATGCGTTCGTACTCACCGGTTTCCATCAGTTTCTTTTCGATGCGTTCGGTGACCTGACGCGAGACTTCCTGCGCGGTCGCCCCCGGCCAGCGAGTCTGGATCACCATGGCCTTGAAGGTGAACGGCGGGTCTTCGCTCTGGCCCAGCTTGGTGTAGGACAAGGCGCCGACGATGGCCAGCAAAAGCATCAGGAACAGTACGATCTGGCGATTACGCAACGCCCATTCGGAAAGGTTGAAGCGCATCGGGACTTACTCCTTGTCCGCCAGATTGACCATACGGTTGGAGCGATCCACGGGACGCACCTGCTGACCATCGAGCAACACGTGAACGCCGGCGGCGACCACCCAGTCGCTGGCGTTCAGGCCTTCGAGCACCGGCACGCTTTTCTCGCCGAACGGGCCAATGCGCACCGGGGTCTTTTTCAAGGTGTTGTTGGCGCTGACGACCCAGACGTAGGTCGCACCGTTTTCCGCAGTCAGCGCCGAGAGCGGCACCGACAGCGGTACGGCATCGGCCGACTGCACAAACACCCGGGCGCTCTGGCCGAGCTCGGCCGGGACTTTGCCACTGGTAAACGAGATGCGTGCGGCGAAGGTGCGGGATTTCGGATCGGCTGCCGGCGACAGCTCACGAATCTGCCCGGTGAAGCGCTGGTTCTGCTGCGTCCACAATTCAACGGTGACTGGCTGGCCGACCTTGAAACGTCCGAAGCTCTGCTCCGGCAGGCTGATCGACACTTCGCGCTCGCCATCGGTGGCGAGGGTGAACACGGTTTGTCCGGCGGCGACCACCTGCCCGACTTCCACCGATCGCTTGGCCACCACGCCATCCTGCGGCGCACGCAGCACAGCGTAACTGGCCTGGTTGGTCGAGACGTTGAATTCGGCCTTGATCTGCTTGAGGCGGGCTTCGCCGGAGCGGTAGAGATTTTCCGCGTTGTCGTAGGCCGAACGGCTGACCATCTGCCGCTCCATCAAGGTCTTGTAGCGATCACGCTCGGCGCGCACCAGGTTCAGATTGGCTTCGGCGGCAGCGACTTGCGCGCGCGTGGCTTCGAGTTGCAGGCGCACGTCCTGCGGATCGAGTTCGGCGAGTGGCTGATCAGCCTTCACGCGCTGACCTTCTTCGACCAGTCGTCGGCTGACTTTGCCGCCGATGCGGAATGCCAGATCGGGTTCGTAGCGGGCGCGAACCTCGCCCGGATAACTTTCCATCGCCTGCGCCGAAGGCTCTGGCTGCACCACCATGGCCGGTCGAATGCTGACTTGCGCCGCCTCTTCCTGACCGCATGCTGCCAACAAAAAAGCCAGGCTGACTGGCAATGCAAATGGCCACATGAGGTGCAGTGCATGACGGAACATGGTGACGGACCTTTCGCTAATGGTGCTTGGAATATTTATACTGGCCGGTATGGTATTAATAGCAAACTCACCAGTCCAGTATTAAAAGCGAAGAATGTCGAACAATCTTTCAGCTCCAAACGGCCCGGGCCGTCCGAAGGATCCGGCCAAGCGCCGGGCGATCCTCGATGCGGCGAAAATCCTGTTTCTGAGTCAAGGCTACGCCAACACCAGCATGGACGCGGTCGCCGCCGAGGCTGGTGTGTCGAAGTTGACGGTCTACAGCCACTTCAACGACAAGGAGACGCTGTTCTCTTCCGCCGTGATGGCCAAATGCGAGGAGCAGTTACCGCCGCTGTTCTTCGAACTGCCCGCCGGCATCGCCGTGGAAAATGTGTTGCTGAACATTGCCCGAGGCTTTCACCAACTGATCAACAGCGATGAATCGGTAAATTTGCACCGTTTGATGATGGCGCTGGGCACGCAGGATCCGAAGCTCTCGCAGATCTTCTTCGAAGCCGGTCCCGAGCGCATGGTGCAAGGGATGGAGCGGCTGCTCAAGCGCATCCACGAAACCGGCGCGTTGAGCATCGACCAACCACGTAATGCGGCCGAGCACTTCTTCTGCCTGATCAAGGGCGCGGGGAATTTTCGCTTGCTGTATTGCTGCGGTGAGCCGCTGAGCGAAGAAGCGGCAGAGAGTCATGTGCAGGAGGTGGTGGGGTTGTTCATGCGGGCGTATCGGCCGTGAGTTTTCAGCGTCTGTTCTGACGCCTTCGCGAGCAAGCCCGCTCCCACACTGGATTTGTGAACGACACAGATCAAATGTGGGAGCGGGCTTGCTCGCGAATGGGGCGACGCGGTCTCAGGCCTTGAGCGCTTTCTTCGGGTAGATGTCATACCGGCTCGACTTGCCATCCAGCGCATGGCTCGGTTTCGGCCCGTCGATGCACGGCGCCTTGCGCGGACGCTTGACCACCACGCGGTGGGTCGCCAATGCCAGCGCCGCTTCCAGCAGCGCCGGTGCATCCGGATCATCACCGACCAGTGGCCGGAACAGGCGCATCTCTTTCTTCACCAGTGCGGTCTTCTCGCGATGCGGGAACATCGGGTCAAGGTAGATCACCTGCGGTGGCTCGCCTTCCCAGTTGCGCATGACCTCGATCGAGTTGCCCTTGAGCAGCTTCATCCGCGCGACAATCGGCGCCACGTCGAAATCTTCCGCCGCCCGCGCCAGACCGTCCTCCAGCAGTGCGCCGATCAGCGGCTGGCGTTCGATCAGGCTCATCTCGCAGCCCAGACTCGCCAGCACGAACGCGTCCTTGCCCAGCCCGGCCGTGGCGTCCAGCACCCGTGGACGCACGCCTTGGGCGACGCCGACCGCCTTGGCGATCATCTGCCCGCTGCCGCCACCGTACAAACGCCGGTGCGCCGCGCCACCCTCGACAAAATCCACCCGCACCGGCCCCGGTGCATCCGGGCCGAGCTGTTGCAACTGCAAACCTTGCTCGCCCAGTTGCAAGGCGAACTCGCCGTCGGCCATCTCCATCGGCAGGCCCAGACGCTCGGCCCACTGCTCGGCTTGCGCTTCAAACGTCGGGCTCAAGGCCTGGACATGGATGCGGCAGGCCGCGGGTTGCTCAATCATGAAAACACGCTCAAAAAAGTTAAGGATCGGCAAAAAGTGGCCGATAAACCAATCAACGCGCATTTTGCCAGAGCTGAGCGTCAACCGAAAAAAATGTCAGGCATTCTTCCCACATCGATTGGCTACATTTCGCCCAAGGGCGACTTCAGCCGTCATAACACTCAAGCATTGGGCGGCGTCAGTCACCTGTGGCAGGATTTCTTTGCCCAGGCCCTGGCCGAACAATCGAGTGATGTGGTGCCGGCCTGTGGCACGTTTCCGCCGGTTGACCTGAACAGCCCTGAAGAGCCGACCCTGGGCAGCGAGCTCCACGCGCACATCGTCGAACAGCGTCAGTGCGACGTGGTCGACACCGAAGTGCGTCCGCCGGAGCCGCTGTTCCTGCCGATCGCCGAGTTCGAAACCGATCTGCTGGACAAGCCGTTCCCACCGTTCCCGCCAGAAGAACTCAAGGCTCAGCAAGGGCAACAGGACTTCGACAGCAGTTGGGTCCGCCCGATCGTGATCAACAATGGTCAACCGTTGCCAGAGCCTGGTCCGGCACCGCAGAAGAAGCCGCTGTCCCTGCCGATTGCCGAATTCGACCTCGATCTGCTGCAAAAACCTTATCCGCCGTTCCCGCCGGAAGAAATCGTCGAGCAGCAGAAAGCGCTGGACTTCGATAACGGCTGGGCTCGCCCGATCGTGCTGCAGAACCTGCGCCTGGCCGCCTGATACCTCAGTAATACATTCCCCAGCGCCCCACACTCAGCCTTTGAAAAACTGATTGGCCTTGGCGTACGGCATCGACTGTGAAGTGAAGCCGAAAGTGCCGCGGTGTTGGATCTCTTCAGCCGCGCGGAAAAACTCGCCGAATGCCGCCAGCGCCAATGCCGAACCGGTACTGATGCGCCGCACGCCCATTTCTTCGAGCTCCTGTGCGGTCAGTTTCAAACCACCGGACATCAACACGTTGACCGGCTTGGGCGCCACCGCGCGCACCACTGCCAGCACTTCTTCGGCATTGCGCAAACCCGGCGCGTACAACACGTCGGCACCGGCTTCGGCGAAGGCCTGCAAGCGGCGGATGGTGTCGTGGATATCGGGATTGCCGTGCAGGTAGTTTTCCGCACGGGCAGTCAGGATGAAGGGAAATGGCAGCGTGCGCACGGCAGCGACGGCGGCTTCGATCCGCGCCACGGCGTGTTCGAAGCAATAAATCGGCGCGTCGGCACGGCCCGTGGCGTCCTCGATCGAACCACCCACCGCCCCCGCCTCAGCGGCGCGCAACAGGCTTTTAGCGCACTCGACGGGGTCATCAGCGAAACCGTTTTCCAGATCCACTGCCACCGGCAGATCGGTGGCCGCGACAATCGCCCGAACGTTGACCAAGGTTTCATCGAGACTCAAGGCGCCGTCGGTCTTGCCTTGGGAAAACGCGTAACCGGCACTGGTGGTCGCCAGTGCCTGATAGCCCAGGCTGGCGAGCATCTTCGCGGAACCTGCATCCCACGGATTGGGAATGACGAAGATTCCCGGACGCTCGTGCAGGGCCTTGAAGGCTTGGGCTTTGCGGGCTTGTTCGTGATCGGCTTGGGCGTCCATCGGCAGGCTCCTGGGCAAGAATGAAAATCCGCCTCAGAGCAGGCCAAGTTGCTCGGCGGCGGGTTCTCTGTATAGCTCAGGCAGGGATGGCAGGCCAGGCAAACGTTGCATCAGTTGTGCGTGAAAACGTTGCGCCAGCTTCGCCGCCAGGATGTTGTCGGCGGTGTGCAGGAAGATGTACGGCGTGCGGCCCTCTTCGATCCACTCGGCGATTTTCGCCACCCACGGCAGCAGAAACGGGTCGTTGGCCTCAAGCTCGGGATGGCCGATGAAACGCACCTGCGGGCACTGCGTGAACGCCGCTGGCCGCGTCGGCACCCGGGGCTTTTTCGATTGCGCGTGGATCACCGAAGACTCGGTCGACAGGCAACTGAACAACGCGCGCGGATCGAGGCAGATGCGCTCCACGCCACGGTCCAGCAACAGGCGATTGAGCAGACGCTCGCTCTCGCCCTTGGCAAAGAACTGCTCGTGACGCACTTCTACCGCCAGCGGCCGGTCCAGCGCGTCGATGAACGCGGTCAGCTCCGGCAGTCGATGTGGGGTGAAGCTTTTCGACAGTTGCAGCCACAGCGGCGAAACACGTTCGCCGAGCGGCTCGAGGAGGTTTACGAAGGTTTCGGCGGCGCTCAGTTGATCGCGCAGGTCACCGCTGTGGCTGATATCGCCGGGGAACTTGGCGGTGAAGCGAAAGTGTTCGGGCATGGTCTCGGCCCAGCGCTGAACGGTGGCAGGCGAGGGGCTGGCGTAGAAGGTCGTGTTGCCTTCCACGGCGTTGAAAACCTGGGAGTAGAGACTGAGGAAGTCGGAGGTCTTGGCGTCTTCGGGGTACAGATACTCGCGCCAGGCGTTTTCACTCCAGGACGGGCAACCGAGGTAGTAAGGCAGCGCCATCAGATGTACAGGTCGAGGCCCAGCACATCCGCATCCCAATCGACAAAACCGGCGGTGCTCAGGTAGCTGGCCAGGGCCATCGCTACGCTTTTGCTCATGGCGCGGTGATAAATCATGTCTTGCTGACGGGCAGGCAGATTGGCCAGGCGTTGTGCGGAGGCTTTGGCAGCGCGGGCGGCCAGTTGCTCTTCGGTCGGGAATTCCAGCTCGCCGTCGATATCGTCGACGGACTCATCCAGCGCCACGTTGCCTTTGCGAGGCTTGCGCTTGATCGGGTAGGACTGAGAGGAACGGCCGTCTATACGCATAAATTCATGCTCGGTATCGATGATGGCAATTTAGCGGCACCTGACCGACTTAGCAAATCGCCGAGTGATAACTAGAACACATAAAGCGCAAAAGGTTTAAAGCGCAGGGTTGGAAACTGACGATTGGCAGAATTTGGAATAAGTCGCGGGGATTGTGGAAGGCTTTGTGGTGAGGGGATTTGTGGTGAGGGGATTTATCCCCGACCGGCTGCGAAGCAGTCGCAGATTCTGGAGAGCCGCTTCGCGCCCCATCGGGGATAAATCCCCTCACCACAGAAGCTGCCCACAATAGAAATCTGGCCTCAGCGAGCCTTTGGGGTGGCGACCTTGTCGCGCAGATAAACCGGTTGCGCGTCATCCGCCGGGATCGACTCACCGCGTTCCCATGCAAAGCGCGCCAGGGTCAGCAGGTCTTCGGCGTGAGGCAGCATGCCGGCATCAGAACCACTCAGATTGACCGCGATCCGCTCGCCGTAACCCCAACCCGTCCCGGCACCGAACCACTCGCCGCTGGCATCGGCCGGCAGCGCCGCGACTTCCGGTGGCAGTACCGCTTCGGCGCCGACCAAGCGCATCTCCCCCGCCATCTCGCGATAGCAGCCCCAATACACTTCATCCATCCGCGCATCGATGGCCGCCGCGACCTGGCTCACGCCGTGTTCGCGATACGCACGCTGCGCCAGCACGGCCAGGTTCGACACCGGCAGCACCGGACGATCCAGGGCAAACGCCAGGCCTTGCACCACACCGATGGCAATCCGCACACCGGTAAACGCGCCAGGACCGCGACCGAAAGCAATGGCGTCCACCGCCTGCAACGTGGTGCCGGCGTCGGCCAGCAGTTGCTGGATCATCGGCAGCAGCTTCTGCGCGTGCAGACGCGGGATCACCTCGTAATGGCTCGTGACCTTGCCGTCATGCAGCAAGGCAACGGAGCAAGCTTCGGTCGCGGTGTCCAGGGCCAGCAAGGTGCTCATCGATGTTTCCAAAACAGGTGGGAGAAAAAGTGCGTCAGTATAAACAACTACGGCCCGCAAGCGGGCCGTGGATGATGCAGCGGATCAGCTTTTTCAGCTCAGCGCTTCGAGCACCTTGGCGGTGATCGCTTCAACCGAACCAACGCCCGGAATGTGGCTGTATTTCGGCTTGCCGTTGGCAGCGGAGAGCTTCTGGTAGAAGTCCACCAGCGGCTTGGTCTGCGAATGGTAGACCGACAGGCGATGACGCACGGTTTCTTCGGTGTCGTCCTTGCGCTGTACCAGATCGTCGCCGGTGACGTCGTCTTTGCCGGCCACTTTCGGCGGGTTGTAGACGATGTGGTAAACGCGGCCGCTGGCCTCGTGAACGCGACGACCGGCGATACGCTGAACGATTTCTTCGTCTTCAACAGCGATTTCAACCACGGCGTCCAGCTCGACACCGGCAGTCACCAGCGCTTCAGCCTGCGGAATGGTGCGCGGGAAACCGTCGAACAGGAAGCCATTGACGCAATCTGGTTGAGCGATGCGATCCTGCACCAGCGCGATGATCAGGTCATCCGACACCAGGCCGCCGGCATCCATGATGCTCTTGGCTTGAACGCCCAGTGGAGTGCCAGCCTTGACCGCAGCACGCAGCATGTCGCCGGTGGAGATTTGCGGAATGCCGAATTTCTCGGTGATGAACTTAGCCTGAGTACCTTTACCGGCCCCGGGAGCTCCCAGCAGAATGACGCGCATCGATGTGCTCCTCAATTTTTTATATAGAAAACAACGGGATTCGCCTCTTTGGGCCAATCTCAAAAAAACGGGTCGTGGCCGCACAAACGGCCAAAGGCTGATCAAGATACACAGCAGGCTGCGCCCACACAAGACGCCAAAAGTCGGAGAACCCGGCGCCCGCCGCGACCTTGCGACGCGGTAACCCAAGTCGCAACCCCATCATTAACTGTCGCCTGCCCGCACTTTGTGCCTGTGTACAAAGCGGCACCCGGCCTGTGCACCGGGTGCCTGACGCCAGCGTAAAAACCTTAGCCGGTATTGCGCAAACCGGCGGCAATCCCCGCCACAGACACCAGTAGCGCCTGCTCCACCGGGCTGCCCTGCTCGACATCCTGCTGCCGTGAACGGGCCAACAGTTCGGCCTGCAATAGATGAAGCGGGTCGAGGTAGGTGTTGCGCAGACGGATGAATTCCAGGGTGTCGGGGCTATGCGCCAGCAGTTGTGACTGACCGGTCAGGCCGAGCACTACCGCGCACGCCTGCGACAATAGGTCGCGTAACTGCGCGCCCAACGGCAGCAGGTCCGGCTCGACCAGACGCTGATCGTAAGACAGCGCAATGTCGGCATCGGCCTTGGCCAGGACCATTTCCAGCATGTCGATACGCGTGCGGAAGAACGGCCACTGCTCGCGCATCTGGGCCAGCAGTTCGCCCTCGCCACGCTCCAGCGCCTTGCTCAGCGCGGTTTCCCAGCCCAGCCAGGCCGGCAGCATCAAGCGCGTCTGGGTCCAGCCGAAAATCCACGGAATCGCCCGCAGGCTTTCGATCCCGCCGGCACGGCGCTTGGCCGGACGGCTGCCGAGGGGCAGGCGCCCCAGCTCCTGCTCCGGCGTGGACTGGCGGAAGTACTCGACGAATTGCGGATTCTCGCGCACCACTGCGCGGTAGGCGGCAACACCGTCAGCGGCCAATTCGTCCATCAGGTGCCGCCACTCAGGCGTTGGCGGCGGTGGTGGCAACAGCGTCGCTTCAAGCACGGCGGCCAGATACAAATTGAGGTTCTGTTCGGCGATGTCCGGCAGGCCGAATTTGAATCGAATCATTTCGCCCTGCTCGGTGGTGCGGAACCGCCCCGCCACCGACCCCGGTGGCTGCGACAGGATCGCCGCGTGCGCCGGACCGCCGCCACGGCCCACAGTGCCACCGCGACCGTGGAACAACAGCAGTTCGACTTGCTGTTCGCGACAGATTTCCACCAGACGTTCCTGCGCCCGGTATTGCGCCCACGCCGCAGCGGTGGTGCCGGCGTCCTTGGCCGAGTCGGAATAACCGATCATCACTTCCTGCGGGCCCTGCAACCTGGCGCGATACCCCGGCAGCAGCAACAGACGCTCCATGACCGGCCCGGCGTTGTCGAGGTCGGCAAGGGTTTCAAACAACGGCACCACGCGCATCGGCCGCAGCACGCCTGACTCTTTGAGCAGCAGTTGCACCGCCAACACGTCGGAGGCGGCGCCCGCCATCGAGATCACGTAGGAACCCAGCGAGGCACCCGGTGCAGCAGCGATCTCCTTGCAAGTGGCGAGCACTTCAGCAGTGTCGGCGGACGGTCTGAAATGCGCCGGCAGCAATGGTCGGCGATTGCTCAATTCGCGAGTGAGGAAGCTGATGCGTTGCTCTTCGTCCCAGTCTTCGTAGCGACCGAGACCGAGGTAATCGGTGATTTCGGTCATCGCCGAGCTGTGCCGCGTCGAGTCCTGTCGCACATCGAGGCGCACCAGGAACAGGCCGAACGTCACCGCCCGGCGCAGGCAATCGAGCAACGGCCCGTCGGCGATCACGCCCATGCCACACTCGTGCAGCGAGTTGAAGCACAGCTCCAGCGGATCGAGCAGGTCGCGGTTGTTGTGCAACACGTCGGCCGATGCCGGCGTGCTCGCAGTGAGCGAGGCATGTGCCCAGTTGCGTGTGGCTCGCAGGCGTTCGCGCAATTGCTTGAGCACCGCACGATACGGCTCGGCGCTGTCACCGGCCTTGGCCTTGAGCGCGTCGCTGGCCTGCTGCATCGACAGCTCGGCGGCCAGGTGATCGACATCGCGCAGGTACAGGTCAGCGGCCATCCAGCGCGCCAGCAACAGCACTTCGCGGGTCACCGCAGCGGTGACGTTGGGGTTGCCGTCGCGATCGCCGCCCATCCACGAGGCAAAGCGGATCGGCGCCGCCTCCAGAGGCAAGCGCAGGCCGGTGGCGGCAAACAACGCCTGATCGGCCTTGCGCATGTGGTTGGGAATCGCCTGCCACAGCGAGTGTTCGATCACCGCAAAACCCCACTTGGCTTCATCGACCGGGGTCGGCCGCGTGCGGCGGATTTCTTCGGTGTGCCAGGCTTCGGCGATCAGTCGTTGCAGGATGTTCTGGATCTGTTCGCGCTCGGCGCTGGTCAGGTCGCGATGATCCTGAGCCGCCAGTTGCGCGGCGATCGCGTCGTACTTCTGGATCAGCGTGCGCCGCGCAACTTCGGTCGGGTGTGCGGTCAGTACCAGCTCAATTTCCAGGCGCGCCAGTTGCCGGGCCAGCGATTCGGCGTTGTGGCCTTCATTGCGCAGGCGGGCGAGCAGTTCCGGGAGCACGCGGGACTCGAACGGCGCCGGCTGCGACTCTTCGCGGCGATGAATCAACTGATACTGCTCGGCGATGTTCGCCAGATTGAGGAACTGGTTGAACGCCCGCGCCACCGGGAGCAATTCGTCTTCGCTCAACTGGTTGAGGCTGGCGCTCAGCTCAGCGTCCATCGAGCCGCGCCGGTCGGCCTTGGCGCCCTTGCGAATCTGCTCGATCTTGTCGAGAAATTCCTCGCCGTACTGGTCTCGGATGGTGTTGCCCAACAGCTCACCCAGCAGGTGAACGTCCTCGCGCAAGCGTGCATCAATATCGGTCATCAGCAGTTCTCCAGCGGTAATCGGGACGGCGCAGAAACGAATGCTTTGCCCAGAGAGTGCCGCTCTACGGCGCTTCTTACAAGCAGACGACGAAGGGACTTTAAACCTTGCGGCTTGAAGCTAGTCTCAACTGTAAGCCGTACAACGGCTTGCCGCCGGCCCCGCCGGACACTCACCCAGGCCTGCCACGAGCAGGCGCAAATGAGGTCATCATGAAAATCCGTGAACTCGCCCAGCATTGGGAAGAAAATGCCAAGGGTCGCCTGACCGACACCGGCTACACGATTCATCTGGACGTCGAGGCGGCCGCGCGGCTGGCGGCGATTGCCGAGATGTACCCCAAACGCCACCCCGAAGAACTGCTCGGCGAGCTGATCGGCGCCGCGCTCGAAGAGTTCGAGGCGAGCCTGCCGTATGTGAAAGGCTCGACCGTGGTCGCCACCGATGAAGAAGGCGATCCGCTGTACGAAGACGTCGGCCCGACCCCGCGTTTTCTGGCGCTGTCGCGCCAGCATCTGCAGGATTTGTCGACTGCTGCCGGTAAGCAAAAACACTGACACTCCACAGATCAAAACTGTGGGAGCGAGCCTGCTCGCGAAAGCAATATATCAGTCGACATTGATGGTGACTGGCACACCGCTTTCGCGAGCAGGCTCGCTCCCACATTGACTGTATTTCTGCCTCCAGATCGAAGTTTTTTCGGTATTAGAAACACCCGCGCGTACCACTCTGCCCCGCCAAAGTTCCCGTCCTAGAGCCCTGTCCGTTTGGTCAAAAATTTTTGGGCGATGGGCCATCTTTTCTGAACTTTTAAAAAACGCCTCCGGTCGGAACCTGTAACCACGCCTGGAACGAGCGTTTCAAAAACGCGCTTTCACACGACGCTTGCGGCTCCTCGACCAGGATGGATTTTCGGTTTTATCAGGAGTTAAACAATGGAGTTGAAGACCATGAAGACCCAAACCTCGTTCTCTCACCTGCGCGGTCTGAAACTGGCCGCCCTGGCCATCGGCACCAGCTTCGTTCTGGCCGGTTGCGCCGGCAACCCACCGACCGAGCAGTACGCCGTGACTCAGTCGGCAGTCAACAGCGCTGTGAGCGCTGGCGGTACCGAGTTCGCTGCGGTGGAAATGAAGCAGGCGCAAGACAAGCTCAAACAAGCCGAAATCGCCATGCACGACAAAAAGTATGAAGAAGCTCGCACCCTCGCCGAGCAGGCCGAATGGGATGCTCGCGTAGCAGAACGCAAGGCTCAGGCTGCCAAGGCCGAGCAGGCTCTGAAGGATTCCCAGAAAGGTGTTCAGGAACTGCGTCAGGAAAGTCAGCGCACCGTGCAGTAAGCGCGCATCCCGACCGCAAAGCTGAAACTCTTATCGATAGAAAGGACGACAAATTATGCGTAAGCAACTGATGATCCCCGCTCTCCTGGCCGCAAGCGTTGCCCTGGCTGCCTGCTCTACCCCGCCTAACCCGAACCTGGAACAGGCACGCACCAACTACGCCGGTCTGCAGGCCAACCCGCAGGCGAGCAAAGTCGCCGCCCTGGAAACCAAAGACGCCAGCGATTACCTGGACAAAGCCGACAAGGCTTACCTGGATAAGCAAGACGCCGCCAAGGTTGACCAACTGGCCTACCTGACCAACCAGCGCGTGGAAGTGGCCAAGCAGACCATCGCCCTGCGCACTGCTGAAAACAACCTGAAGAACGCTTCCGCACAACGTGCCCAGGCCCGTCTGGACGCTCGCGACCAGCAGATCAAGCAACTGCAGCAGAGCCTGAACGCCAAGCAGACTGATCGCGGTACGTTGGTGACCTTCGGTGACGTGCTGTTCGCCACCAACAAGGCTGACCTGAAATCCAGCGGTCTGGTGAACATCAACAAACTGGCGCAGTTCCTTCAGGAAAACCCTGATCGCAAAGTGATCGTCGAGGGTTACACCGACAGCACTGGCGCGGCGAACTACAACCAGTCGCTGTCCGAGCGTCGTGCGACTTCCGTGCAAACAGCACTGATCAAGATGGGCGTAGATCCTTCGCGCATCGTGGTGCAGGGTTATGGCAAGGAATACCCGGTCGCCGACAACGGCAGCGTTTCCGGCCGTGCGATGAACCGTCGTGTGGAAGTGACCATTTCCAACGACAACCAACCAGTGGTGCCACGTTCGGCAGTCAGCTCGAACTAAGCGGCACGCGCTAACGCAAAAGCCCCGCCTGAGTGATCAGGCGGGGCTTTTTTAGTGAGGCTGAAATGGTGGCCCCTCACCCCAGCCCTCTCCCGAGGGAGAGGGAGCCGATTTATGG
>NZ_NQYG01000065.1:0-16498 GCF_002878485.1 Pseudomonas sp. AD21 | reverse complement strand
CCTCGGTCAGTCCCCTCTCCCTCTGGGAGAGGGTTAGGGTGAGGGCTGAACCTGCAGAATCACTCTTGCAGCTTCTGCGGAGTCTCTTCACCCATGCAACGCACAGCTTTTTTCTGCGCGTTGATCAGCACCCCGGTCAGGCCTTTCTGCTCGGTATCGAACAGCACCAGCACGCCATCGATGCACTGCGCCACTTGCGGCGCCGGGTCCAGCGAGACTTTGTAGTCTTCGCCCGGCACGGTCTTGAGCATGGTGAATTCATTGAGCAGCAGCGCATCCTCGGGTTTGGCGAAGTGCAGGTAGCCGTAGTACCACAGCGCCCCGACGGTGCCGAGGATGCTGCAGATACCGGTGATGATCAGCGGGATGGCGTTACGTTCTTCACTCATTGCGGACTCTCATCTTCAGAATTCGGAGATTGCGGGTAATTCGGGATCTCGCCGAGGCGGCGCAGGCCGTTGAAATGTTCGGGGTCTTCCAGATAGCGCAGCATCACCTTGCGCCAGACCGGGTCACCGAAGGTCTGCACGTGGCCGCCACGGGTCAACTGCAACACCCGCGGTGGCGGCGCAGCTTGATACAGGCGGATGCCATTGGAAAGCGGTACCAGCGGATCATCGATGCTGTGAAAGATCAGTTTCGGCACGCCCTTGAGCTGCGGCATCGCGTTGATGGCGCTGTCGCCGTCCGGCACCAGCCATGACAGCGGCACCTGGACCGGCCAGGTCAGCCACGACGTGCTGAGTGCGTACTGGCCGACGCTGCGATAACTGGCGGGCACACCGTCGAGCACGAAGGCTTTGAGTTGCATCTGCCGCTCCGGGTGCTGCACCAGCCAATGCACGGCCATCGAACCACCGAGGCTTTGGCCGAGCAGGATCAGCGGCTTGCCTTTGACCTCCGGCGCCTGGTCCAGCCAGGCGAATGCCGCGTCGATATCCTGATAGATCGCCGGCAGGCTCGGTTTGCCTTCGGACAGGCCATAACCGCGATAGTCCACCAGCAGCACTTGATAGCCGTTTTTCGGCAACCACCAACTGCCGCCCAGGTGCATCGGCAGATTGCCGCCGTTGCCATGCAGGTGCAGGACCGTGCCTTTGACTTCAACACCGGGTTTGGCCGGCAGCCACCAGGCATTGAGCTTGAGGCCGTCGGCGGTGGTCAGGGTAACGGTGCGGTATTCGAGTTTGGCTTTTTCCGGGGTGAAAATCTGGCCCGGCTCGGGGTAGAACAACAACGAACTGCAACCGCCGAGGGTCAGGAGCAGGCAGAAGATGCAGAGGATTCTCATCCGGTGAAACCTCGCAGAATTCGAATTGGAATACAGTCAAAAACTGTAGGAGTGAGCCTGCTCGCGATGGCGGTGTATCAGTCACTGTTCATGTTGATTGACACACCGCTATCGCGAGCAGGCGAAGGCCTACAGGGGGTTTGTGTTGGCTCAAAGGATGTTCGAGTAATCCGCCTCGATCCGGTCCAGGCTCAAGTGATTGAGGAAGTTGGAGAAGCACATCCACGCTGACAGCGCGTTCATGTCGCGAAACTGTTCTGGCAGATACTTCGGCGGCACCACCAATCCCTCATCCACCAGTTGGCGCAAGGTACGCATGTCTTCCAGCGTGGTCTTGCCGCAGAACAACAGCGGAATCTGCTCAAGCTTGCCCTTACGCACGGCCAACTGAATGTAGTTGTAAACCATGATAAAGCCCTTGAGGTAGGACAAGTCTTTGGTGAATGGCAGGCCGGTCGGCGTCGAGCCTCGGAACACACGGCTGGCGTTGCCGTAGCTTTCGGCCATTTCAAAACCCTGTTCGCGGAAGAACTCGAACACCTGCAAAAAGTCCGCGCCCTCCTCGACCATGTGAATGGCGCGGGTGCGATTGGTCAGTTTGCGCAGGCGGCTTGGGTAGGAGGCAAAGGTGATGATTTCCATCAGAATCGCCAGACCTTCCTGAGTCACCGTCGACGAGGGTGGGCCCTTGGACAGGAAGGTGCAGATCGGCTGGTTCAAGCCGTTGAGCGTGGTGCCTACGTGCACCAGGCCTTCGTGGACTTCCAGCGCGCGCACGTCGCGATCATTGAACATCGCGTCGGTACGGATCTTGATGTAGTCGGCCCCCGCTGCCGCGTCGGCAACGATGCCGTCGGACTCGAACACGCGGATGGTTTCCTCGGCCTCGCCGAACACCTTGTTCAAACGCGTTTGCAGCAGGTGCACGGCGTCCTTGGCGGTGAGGATTTTCGGCTCGTCCTTCAGGTCGCCACGGCCATCGATGTTGTTCAGGTAGTCGGACATCATCAGGCCGAGGTCGGCCAGGGTCGGGTCGCCGGCGTGAAACGCATCTGAGGCGGCGCCGTACAGCTCCTGAGAGATCAGGCCGAAATCCTCGGTGCCGCGCGCTTCGAGCATGCGCACCACCATCCGGTATTCCTTGCACATGCGGCGCATGATCTGCCCGACCGGGTTGAACTGGCCGAGCTGGCGGGTGATGTCGCGCTCGATGTTCTGGAACTCGAGTTTGACCTTGCTCGAATCGAAACTCAGTGGCCGGTTGAGGTAGTAGTCGCGATCCACCGCAGGCATTTCCTTGCCCTTGGCCTTGAGAAAGCCCTTGCGAATGTTCTCGTCCCACTTCACCGCGTCGAGGACGCGAATCGGCGTCTGCGCCAGCACAATGCGATCGGACAGCGTGCGTATCGTCTGCTGGTAATCGTCCACCCGAAACTCCTGTAGAAAACTGAATTATTTGGCGCGGGCCTGGCGCTGATAACGCGCGGCCTCGACGAATACATCGGAATTGGCCGGATCATCGAGGTAAGCAAAGACCTTGTCGAGGCTGCTGTCGACCTGCACGCCGTCGCCATCGTCCTCGGTCTGGAAGGACTGGCCATCGAGGGCTTGCTGTTTGATCGCCTGATTGATCTGCTCGAGGTCGAGGTTGTACACCACCAGTTCGTGTTTGTCGGTGAGTTCGAACCCGGCGATGGTGTATTGCCCGCCGTAACGCGCCGGCACCTTCGCCGACAGGTACCAGCGGCTGCCATGGCGCGACACGGTGAAGGGATAAGCCTCGCGTTCGTGGGGTCTGGCCTTGAACCAGGTGACGGCCTGATAGCGATCGTCGCCGACCCGGGTCAGCTCAAGGTTCATCGGCTCGCCCCAGGCATTGGTGCTCGACCACTTGCCGAGCAAGCCCTTGGGCGCCGGCTCACTGGCGGGCAGCGGCTCCTTGAAGGTCACCAGACAACCGCTGAGCAGCAGGAACGACAGCGCGATCAACGCGCCACGCCAGGCTTTCATTCAACACTCCCTTGAACACCCGTTACACCTGATCGTTCCTACGCTCTGCGTGGGAATGCCGCCATGGACGCTCTGCGTCCACTGTGACGCAGAGCGTCACGGTATGCATTCCCACGCGGAGCGTGGGAACGATCAAGCAGGGATTGCGTTACATCGAGGCGAGGACCAGATGCATATACCGCGTCAGAATCCCGAGCATGTCCTGTTCGGCCAAAGGCTCGGCGTCGTTGAGCAGGCCCTGATATTCCATCCGTCCGATAATCGCCGTCAACACTTTGGCATCCTGTTGCGGTTCGCGCGAGCCCAGCACCTGAAACAACTGGCAGGTGCCCTGCAGCAGAATCTGTTGATGGGAACGCACCAGATCCGCCAGGCGCGGGTTGAGCAGCGCTTCCTGGCGAAACGCCTGCTCGGCCATCAGGTGCTCGCGACGGTTGACCAACTGCCGGTGCACATAGTCGGCCATCAACCGCGCAATATCGTCCGCCAGTTGCGAGCGCGACTCGGGGCTGCCGTCGCCACTGACGACCATATCGCGCAGCAGGCCTTCGTTGTTGTTCCACAACTTGGCCATGTAGGCCGCACTGCGTTCGACGTACTGGGCGAAGGTATCGGTGAGCAGGTCATCGATGTCCTTGAAGTAATAGGTGGTGGCCGACAGCGGCACACCGGCCTCGGCCGCCACGGCCCGGTGGCGCACGGCGCGCACGCCGTCACGCACGACAATGCGCATCGCCGCGTCGAGAATGTCCTGGCGACGCTGCTCGCTGCCCTGTCGGCTGGCCTTGCGGCCCTGGTACTGAACACTTTCAGCGACCGCAGTGGCGATACCCGCTGCACCTTCTTGAGCGATTGCAACCATCACGACTGGACTTCCTCTGTTATTTCAAAAGTAACCAATTGATACATTTGTACCAGACAGGCAATAAAAAGCCGCCTGTTTTAGGCGGCTTTTGAACTGAAATGTTTACGCTTGCGGTCGCATGTGCGGGAACAGGATCACATCGCGGATCGACGGCGAGTTGGTCAGCAACATCACCAGTCGGTCAATGCCGATGCCTTCACCGGCCGTTGGCGGCATGCCGTACTCCAGCGCGCGCACGAAGTCGGCGTCGTAATGCATGGCTTCGTCGTCGCCGGCGTCCTTGTCGGCCACCTGCGCCATGAAGCGCTCGGCCTGGTCTTCAGCGTCGTTCAACTCGGAGTAGGCGTTGGCAATTTCACGGCCACCGATGAACAGCTCGAAACGGTCAGTGACGTTCGGGTTGTCGTCGTTGCGACGTGCCAGCGGCGACACTTCGAACGGGTACTGGGTAATGAAGTGCGGCTGTTCCAGCTTGTGCTCGACCAGCTCTTCGAAAATCATCACCTGCAGCTTGCCCAGACCTTCGAAGCCCAGCACCTTGGCACCGGCCTGCTTGGCGATGGCGCGCGCCTTGTCGATGTCGTTCAGATCATCGGCGGTCAGCTCAGGGTTGTACTTGAGGATCGAGTCGAACACCGACAGACGGACGAACGGCTCGCCGAAGTGGAACACCTTGTCGCCGTACGGCACGTCGGTGCTGCCCAGCACCAGCTGCGCCAGTTCACGGAACAGTTCTTCGGTCAGGTCCATGTTGTCTTCGTAGTCGGCGTAAGCCTGGTAGAACTCCAACATGGTGAATTCAGGGTTGTGACGCGTCGAGACGCCTTCGTTACGGAAGTTGCGGTTGATCTCGAAGACCTTTTCAAAACCACCGACCACCAGACGCTTGAGGTACAGCTCAGGCGCGATACGCAGGAACATTTCCATGTCCAGCGCGTTGTGGTGGGTTTCGAACGGCTTGGCTGCGGCGCCGCCAGGAATGGTCTGCAGCATCGGCGTTTCGACTTCGAGGAAGTCGCGCTTCATCAGGAAGCTGCGGATGTGCGCGATCACTTGCGAACGCACGCGGAAGGTCTGGCGCACGTCTTCGTTGACGATCAGGTCAACGTAACGCTGACGGTAGCGCTGTTCGGTGTCGGTCAGGCCGTGATGCTTGTCCGGCAGCGGACGCAGCGACTTGGTCAGCAGGCGCACGCTGGTCATTTCCACGTACAGATCGCCCTTGCCGGAACGCGCCAGGGTGCCTTCGGCGGCAATGATATCGCCCATGTCCCAAGTCTTGACGGCGGCCAGGGTGTCTTCCGACAGGGTCTTGCGGTTGACGTAGACCTGAATGCGACCGGTCATGTCCTGGATCACCATGAACGAGCCACGGTTGAGCATGATGCGACCGGCAACCTTGACCGGGATTGCAGCCTCGGCCAGCTCTTCCTTGGTCTTGTCCGCGTATTTCTTCTGCAGATCTTCGCAGTAGTTTTCGCGGCGGAAGTCGTTCGGGAAGGCGTTGCCCTTGGCGCGCTCGGCAGCCAGCTTTTCCTTGCGCAGGGCGATCAGGGAGTTTTCTTCCTGTTGCAGGGCTTGCGGGTCGAGTTGTTGGTCGCTCATGTCTTTAGATATTCCATCAGGTTCGTTGCCCCCGGGCCTTGGGCCCGGGGATCGCCAGCAAGCTGGCTCCTACAGGGATCGGGTTGAATCAGCCGATGCTGTATTGCGTCTTTTACAGCCCGGATTTCAGGCTGGCATACAGGTATTCGTCGATGTCGCCGTCGAGCACCTTGTCGCAGTCGCTGCGTTCGATGTTGGTGCGCAGATCCTTGATCCGCGACGCATCGAGCACGTAAGAGCGGATCTGGTGACCCCAGCCGATGTCCGACTTGGTGTCTTCCAGCGCTTGCGACGCGGCGTTGCGTTTCTGCATTTCCTGCTCGTACAACTTGGCCCGCAGCATTTTCATGGCGGTGTCCTTGTTGGCGTGCTGGGAACGTTCGTTCTGGCAGCTGACCACGGTGTTGGTCGGTACGTGAGTGATACGTACGGCCGAGTCGGTGGTGTTTACGTGCTGACCACCAGCACCGGAGGAACGATAGGTGTCGATCCGCAGGTCTGCCGGGTTGATTTCGATTTCCACCTTGTCGTCGATCTCTGGCGAGACGAAAACCGCGGAGAACGAGGTGTGGCGACGGTTGCCGGAGTCGAACGGGCTCTTGCGCACCAGACGGTGCACGCCGATCTCGGTGCGCAGCCAGCCAAAGGCGTACTCGCCCTTGATGTGCACGGTCGCACCCTTGATCCCGGCGACTTCACCGGCCGACAGCTCCATGATGGTCGCGTCAAAACCGCGTTTGTCAGCCCAGCGCAGGTACATGCGCAGCAGGATGTTGGCCCAGTCCTGGGCTTCGGTGCCGCCGGAACCGGCCTGGATGTCCAGGTAGGCGTTGTTCGGGTCCATTTCATGGCTGAACATGCGACGGAATTCCAGCTTGGCCAGATTTTCCTCGAGACGGGCCAGCTCGGCGACGACATCGCCCACTGCGCCTTCGTCGTTTTCTTCGACAGCCATGTCCAGCAGGTCGCGGCAATCGGCCAGACCAGCGTTCAGTTCGTCGAGGGTGTCGACGATCTGCGCCAGCGCAGAGCGCTCGCGGCCCAGTTCCTGGGCGTATTCAGGTTTGTTCCAGACACTCGGATCTTCAAGCTCGCGATTGACTTCGGTCAGACGCTCATGCTTTTGATCGTAGTCAAAGATACCCCCGAATAGTTTCGGAGCGCTCGGACAGGTCCTTGATGGTGTTCAGGATCGGGTTGATTTCCATGACGGGCAGCACTCGTTGGCGAACTTTTGAAAGCCGGCGAGTATAACGTAATCACGCTGTCACGGCAGCCCGTCTGGCGGCTGTCGGGGCGAATCGCTTGACATTGGCTCGACGCATTTCAAATGTGGGAGCGGGCTTGCTCGCGAAGGCGGCGTGTCAGTCGACATCAATGCTGCATGACACGCCGAATTCGCGAGCAAGCCCGCTCCCACAGGGAATTTGCATTGTCCAGGAGATCTATTCGATACCGACCTGATTACGGCCATTGTTTTTCGCCAGGTACAACCCGCGATCCGCCGCCGAGATCAGCAGCCGGCAATCGCTGCCCGCCTGCGGCACCATGGTCGCCAGGCCGATGCTGATGGTCAGGCTCGCCCCGTCACCCGGGGTGTTGTGCGGAATTTTCAGCGCCGCCACGGTCTGGCGCAGTTTCTCCGCCACCAGCCGCGCGCCGCCCGGCGAGGTGTTCGGCAAGACCAGAGCGAACTCCTCGCCGCCGTAGCGCGCCGGCAGGTCCGACGGTCGGGCACTGGCGTCGCGGATCGCCGTGGCAACCTTGCGCAGCGCCTCATCGCCTTCGACATGGCCAAAGCTGTCGTTGTAGGACTTGAAGTAATCGACATCGATCATCAGCAACGACAACTGACTCTGATCGCGCAGCGAACGGCGCCATTCCAGCTCCAGGTACTCGTCGAAGTGCCGGCGGTTGGACAACCCGGTCAGGCCATCGGAGTTCATCAGGCGTTGCAGCACCAGGTTGGTGTCGAGCAACTGCTGCTGACTGACCCGCAACGCGCGGTACGCCGCGTCCCGTTGCAGCAGGGTCATGTAGGAGCGCGAGTGATAGCGGATGCGCGCCACCAGTTCGATGGTGTCCGGCAGTTTCACCAGATAATCGTTGGCGCCGGCCGAGAACGCCGCACTCTTGATCAGCGGGTCTTCCTTGGTCGACAGCACGATGATCGGGATGTCCTTGGTCGCCGGGTGATTGCGGTATTCGCGCACCAGGCTCAGGCCATCGAGACCAGGCATCACCAGGTCCTGCAAAATCACCGTCGGCTTGATCCGTACCGCCTGGGCGATGGCCTGGTGCGGGTCGGAGCAGAAGTGGAAGTCGATATTCTCTTCGTTCGACAGCCCACGACGCACGGCTTCGCCAATCATCGCCTGATCGTCCACCAACAACACCATGGCGGCGTTTTCGTCGGTTTTAATGCCATCGATCTGTAAGTCATTCATGGGCGGTCACCTGAATACTGCGGGGGCCAGGATTGCGGAAAAACCTGTTCATTTGGGGAAAACCTCCAGCAATCGTGGCGCTATCTTTTCCAGTGGACGGACTTCGACGGCCGCATCGATCGCCGCTGCGGCCTTGGGCATGCCGTACACCGCACTGCTTTGCTGATCCTGCGCGATGGTCAGATATCCCTGCTGGCGCATGAGCTTAAGCCCTTGCGCCCCGTCGCGTCCCATTCCGGTCAATAAAACCCCGATGGCGTCGCCGTTCCAATAGTTGGCGACACTTTCGAAAAACACGTCGATCGACGGTCGGTAAATCTCGTTGACCGGCTCGGCGGTGTAGGCCAGCGTGCCGTTTTTCAATAAGCGTATATGGTGATTGGTGCCGGCCAGCAGCACCGCGCCGGCTTGCGGCGGCTCGCCTTCGCGGGCCAGGCGCACGTCCAGGCCGCTGGCGCTGGCCAGCCATTCGGCCATACCGGCGGCGAACACCTGATCCACATGCTGCACCAGCACGATGGCTGCCGAAAAATTGCGCGGCAGGCCCTTGAGCAGCACTTCCAGCGCCGCCGGTCCGCCCGCTGACGAGCCGATCGCCACCAACCGCTTGCATGAGCCGGAGCTGCGCTGCGGCGTTGGCGCCGGGCGCGTACGGCTGGGCTTCTCGCCGATCAGCCAACCGATGTTGAGGATCTTGCGCAGCAACGGCGCCGCCGCTTCCTGCGCGTTGCCAGCACCGAGCGCCGGGGTGTCGACCACGTCCAGCGCACCGTGGCCCATGGCTTCGAAGACCCGGTGCACGTTCTGCTGGCGGTCGACCGTGACGATAACGATGGCGCACGGGGTTTCGGCCATGATGCGCCGGGTGGCCTCGACACCGTCCATCACCGGCATGATCAGGTCCATCAGAATCAGATCAGGCGTATTTTCGGCGCACAGTTGCACCGCCTCGGCGCCATTTCTGGCGACCCAGACCACCTGATGCGCCGGCTCGAAGGCCAGCGCACGGCGCAACGCCTCCACCGCCAGGGGCATGTCGTTGACGATTGCGATTTTCATGCCCGCGCTCCTCCAATGAGCTCAACCACTGCATCAAGCAGGGCGTCGTCATGAAAACTGGCCTTGGCTAAATAATAGTCCGCACCAGCATCCAGTCCACGACGGCGATCCTCTTCACGATCCTTGTACGAAACCACCATCACCGGCAGCGATTGCAGGCGGTTGTCGCGGCGCAGCAACGTAACCAGCTCGATGCCGTCCATGCGCGGCATGTCGATGTCGGTGATCAGCAAATCGAAGTCCTCCGAACGCAACGCGTTCCAGCCGTCCATGCCGTCCACCGCGACCGCCACGTCATAGCCGCGATTGAGCAGCAGCTTGCGTTGCAGCTCGCGCACAGTGAGCGAATCGTCGACCACCAGAATCCGTTTGCGCGCCACTTCGGCGGCCTGATTGCCATGCCGAGCGATACGCTCCAGACGCCCGGTATTGAGCAGTTTGTCCACCGAACGCAGCATGTCTTCGACATCGACGATCAGCACCACCGAGCCATCATCGAGCAACGCTCCGGCGGAAATGTCCTGAACCTTGCCCAGCCGCTCATCCAGTGGCAGCACCACCAGCGTGCGTTCACCAACGAAACGCTCGACCGCCACGCCATAGATCGCGTCGCGCTCGCGGATCACCACGACCTTGAGGGTTTCGTCGCTGCTCTGGTTCGCCGGACGATTGAGCAGTTGACTGGCGGCGACCAGCCCGACGTGCCGACCTTCATGCCAAAAATGCTGGCGACCCTCGACCTGCACGATGTCCTGCGGCTGCAGATCACACATGCGCTCGATGTGCGCCAGCGGAAAGGCGTAGGCCTCGTCGCCGACTTCCACCACCAGACTGCGCACCACCGACAGGGTCAGCGGCACTTCAAGATGAAAGCGGCTGCCCTCGCCTGCCGTCTGCTCGAGCACCACCGCGCCACGCAGCTGCCGCACCATGTGCTGCACCGCGTCCAGACCGACGCCACGCCCGGACACTTCGGTGACCGTGTCGCGCAGGCTGAAGCCCGGCAGAAACAGGAACGTCAGCAGTTCCTCTTCGCTCAACTGCGCCGCCGTTTCGGCCGGCGACAGCTGACGCTCGACAATGCTGCGGCGGACCTTTTCCAGGTCGACACCATTGCCGTCATCGCTCAGTTCGAGCACCAGCAAACCGGCCTGGTGCGAGGCGCGCAGACGGATCAGGCCTTCTTCGGACTTGCCCTTGAGCACGCGCTGCTCCGGGGTTTCGATGCCGTGGTCGACGGCGTTGCGCAGCAAATGAGTCAGCGGCGCTTCAAGCTTTTCCAGCACGTCGCGATCGACCTGGGTTTTCTCGCCTTCGATCTCCAGCCGTACCTGCTTGCCAAGGCTGCGCCCCAGATCCCGGACCATGCGCACCTGACCGGTGAGCACGTCGGCAAACGGGCGCATGCGACAGGCCAGCGCGGTGTCGTAGAGCACTTGCGCGCGCTGGCTGGCTTGCCAGGCGAACTCGTCCAGTTCGGCGTTTTTCTCCCCGAGCAACTGCTGGGATTCGGCCAGCAGGCGCCGCGCATCCTCAAGGGCTTCCTGGGCTTCGAGGCTCAGCGCATGTTCCTTGAGGTGCACATTGAGACTCTCCAGCGCCCGCAGGCCATTGTTCTGCATGCGTTTGAGGCGCTGCATGGTTGCCAGATGCGGCTTGAGGCGCTGGGTTTCGACCAGCGATTTGCTCGACAGGTCGAGCAGGCTGTTCAGGCGCTCGGCCGTAACCCGCAGCACGCGCTCGCCACCCTCGGTGGTGCGCTTGTTCTTGCGCGGGGTCGGGTCGAAGGTTTCCAGCGGTGTATCGATCGCCGGCATGGGCGCTGGCGACGGGGTTTCAATCGGCGCAGGCGGCGGCGCCTGCATCTGCAACTCGGCCATGGGCGGCGGTGCCGAAGGGTCGAGCAGGCGGCCCATCAACACCACATACGCCTCGATGTCCGCCGCTTGCGGGGCATTGGCTGGCGTGGCGATGCGCATCAACAGATCGGTGCCTTGCAACAACGCATCGATGTGCTCGGGACGCAGCAACAGCCGCCCTTCCTGCGCGCTGACCAGACAATCTTCCATCACATGCGCAACGCTGACGCCGCTGTCGATGCCGACGATCCGCGCCGCGCCCTTGAGCGAGTGCGCCGCGCGCATGCACGATTCCAGATGATCGGCCTGGGTCGGATTGCGCTCCAGCGCCAGCAGCCCGCTGCTGAGCACCTGGGTCTGAGCCTCGGCTTCGAGGCTGAACAGCTCCAGCAGCGAGGCGTCGCGCATTTGCTCAGGGGTCATGTGAGGCTCCGGGTCACGGCGGACAGCAACTGCTCTTCATCCAGCCAACGCAGGCTGCGCCCCCGGAATTGCAGGACACCACGGGTGTATTTGGCGCTGACCGTACTGTTGTGTTCACCGCCGGCACGTGACGCGGCGTCGAGAATGCGTTCATCGATCGCATGGATGCCGTCGACCTCGTCCACCGGCACCACGACCGGCCCGCCGTGGGCGGCGATGATCAGCATGCGCGGCATGATCCGCGTGCCGTTGGCCGGTGCGGCGTTGCCATCGAGGTCGAGCAACTCGACCAGCGACAGGCACGCCACCAATGCCCCGCGCACGTTCGCCACGCCGAGCAAGGCCCGCGAGCGCTGGTGCGGCAACGAGTGAATCGCCTGCATCGGCGCGACTTCCACCAGACTGCGGGTCGCCAGTCCCAGCCATTCTTCGCCGAGGCGGAACATCAGCAGCGAACGGGTTTTGACGTCAGCTTCAACCGCGATGGCGACCGCGTCGCGCTCGTCCTGCTGCAACGCATAACGGTCGAGCAGGCGCGTGGCGGCGGCGGAATACACCGCGCAGTTGCGGCAATGAATATGTTCCACCAGCAACGGACACGACTTGTCGCCGTGAATGCCGATGCGGTTCCAGCAATCATCGATGGCCCGGGCGTCTTCGTGGGTGACGTTCAAGGTGTCGGACGGGATCATCGTTTACGCTCACTGTCGGCGGTGCGGCCGCTGCGCGCGGCGCGCTCCTGCAATCGTCTGGCACCGGCGCTGTCACCCTGGGCCTGCAGCAAGGCCGCCAGGTGCATCAACGCTTCGGGGTGTTGCGGTTCAAGGTACAAGGCCTTGCGGTAATAACTCTGGGCTTCGAGTGCGGAGCCGGCCACGTCACTGAGCAGGCCGAGCCAATAGAACACCTGAGCCACCGGTTCGTGGCTGCGCAGGTATTGCTCACATGCCGCGCGGGCCTCGGCGCTTTTGCCTTCGTTGGCCAGCGCGGCGATGTTGGCCAGCAAGGTCGCGGCGTCCGGGTTGGCGCTTTTGCTGCTGACCGGTAGCGGAGCAACGTTGGCAAACGGGCGTTGGCGCACCGGCGCTGGCGGCGGGCTGCGTAGTGGTTGGCGCACCGGCAACGGCGTGGGCGTCGGCAATGCCACAGGTTCGGGCAGCGGCTCAGTGTGTCGGCTGAACGCGAACGACTGCGCGATACCGATCGAACGCATGCCCAGACGCCCGAGCAGACTGCCCTCGGCCGGGCCGATGAACAGCACGCCGTCAAAGTGCGTCAGGCGCTTGAGCACTGCGAAAACCTGCTGCTGGGTCGGCTGATCGAAATAGATCAGCAGGTTGCGGCAGAACACAAAGTCGAACGGCGGCTCACTGACCAGCAGCGTCGGATCCAGCACGTTGCCGACCTGCAAGCGCACCTGCTCACGCACCGCGTCGTTGACGCGATGGCCGTCCTCCTCGGCGCTGAAATGACGCTCGCGAAAGTCCAGATCCTGACCCCGAAACGAGTTCTTGCCGTACAGCGCGCGCCGCGCCTTGTCCACCGACAGCGGGCTGACATCCATGCCGTCGACCTTGAACTGATGCGGCTTGAGCCCGGCATCGAGCAAGGCCATGGCAATCGAATAGGGTTCTTCACCGGTGGAGCACGGCAGGCTGAGGATGCGCAGCGCGCGCATGTTGTTCAGTTCGTCCAGCCGCTTGCACGCCAGTTTGCCGAGGGTGGCGAAGGATTCCGGGTAACGGAAAAACCAGGTTTCAGGGACGATCACCGCTTCGATCAGCGCTTGCTGTTCATCCCGCGAGCCTTGCAGCAATTGCCAGTATTCATCGCTGTGCGCCGCTTGCGACAGCGTCGTGCGCTGGCGCACCGCGCGCTCGATGATCGCCGGCCCGACCGAGGTGACATCCAGACCGATGCGTTCCTTGAGGAAATCGAAAAAACGTTGGTCGCTGCTCATGGCTGCGCCTCATGCGGCGCCGGAAACAGCAGGCTGCGCACGGCGTCATCCAGCAGGTCGTTGACCCGCACCCACTGCACCAGTCCCTGAGCGTCTTCACGCACCGTACCGAGGTATGGCGCCTGACGATTGTCGAGGCCATAAGGCTGAAAATCTTCGGGATTGCAGCGCAGGGTGTCGGTCGCCTGTTCAAGGATCAGCCCGAGCCAGTGTGACGGCTGCAGTTCATCCGGGTGGTAATGCACCAGCACCAGCCGAGTGCTGGTGCGGGCCTCGGCGGGTTGGCCGAAGGTCAGCGCACTGAGGTCGATGGCTGGCACCACCGCACCGCGATAGGCGAACACCCCGGCCACCCAGTTCGGCGCCTGGGCAATCGGCTTCAACGGCAGGCGCGGCAGGACCTCGGCCACTTCCGTGGCGCGCAAGGCGTAACGCTCGTTGCCGATGCGAAACAGCAGGAACAACGCCTGCTTCGCCACCGGCGCAACGCTGCGTTTGGCGGTGATTTCGCTCATCAGACTTTGAATCGCGAAACGCCGCTGCGCAGCCCGACGGCCACCTGGCTCAGTTCGTCAATGGCGAAACTGGCCTGACGCAACGATTCGACGGTCTGGCTGCTGGCATCGCCCAACTGCACCAGCGCATGGTTGATCTGTTCGGCACCGGTGGCCTGGGCCTGCATGCCTTCGTTGACCATCAACACCCGCGGCGCCAGCGCCTGCACCTGATGAATGATCTGCGACAACTGCTCGCCGACCTGCTGCACCTCGGCCATGCCCCGGCGCACTTCCTCGGAGAACTTGTCCATGCCCATCACGCCGGCGGACACCGCTGACTGGATTTCGCGAACCATCTGTTCAATGTCGTAAGTGGCAACGGCGGTCTGATCCGCCAGACGCCGCACTTCGGTGGCGACCACGGCAAAACCGCGACCATACTCACCGGCTTTCTCGGCCTCGATGGCGGCGTTGAGCGACAGCAGGTTGGTCTGGTCGGCAACCTTGACGATAGTCACCACCACCTGATTGATGTTGCCGGCCTTCTCGTTGAGGATCGCCAGTTTGGCGTTGACCAGATCGGCCGCGCCCATCACCGAGTGCATGGTGTCTTCCATGCGCGCCAGACCTTGCTGGCCGGAACCGGCGAGCACCGAAGCCTGATCGGCTGCGGTGGACACTTCGGTCATGGTGCGCACCAGATCCCGCGAGGTGGCGGCGATTTCCCGCGAGGTCGCGCCGATTTCGGTGGTGGTGGCCGCGGTTTCGGTGGCGGTGGCCTGTTGCTGTTTGGAGGTGGCGGCGATCTCGGTCACCGAGGTGGTCACCTGCACCGACGAGCGCTGGGCCTGGGACACCAGCGAAGTCAGCTCGGTCATCATGTCGTTGAAGCCGGTTTCCACCGCGCCAAACTCATCCTTGCGGTCCAGATTCAGACGGCTGCTCAAGTCGCCGGTGCGCATGATTTCGAGGATCTTCACGATGCGGTTCATCGGCGCCATGATGGCGCGCATCAGCAGCAGGCCACAGGCACCGGCCGCCAGCACGGCCACCAACAGCGACACGAACATGCTGACCTTGGCCGCCGCCACGGCTTCGTCGATGTTGGCCATGGCCTGATCAGCGACTTTCTTGTTCTCGCCAATGATGTCGTTGAGTTTCACGCGGCCGGTGTACCAGGCCGGGGTCAGCTTCTCGGTGAACAGCTTGATCGCTTCGGCTTGCAGGTTGCGCTTGTGCAAGTCGAGCACCTGATCCTGGATCTGCATGTAGATGTCGTGGTCTTTCTCGAACGTGGCGAACTCGACCCGGTCTTCGTCGGTGGTGATGGTGTTGCGGTAGTTAGCCATCTGCTCTTGCAGCCGCGTCTCGAACGCCTTGTAGTCCGCCGCATCTTGGCTGCTGATGCCCTGCCCTTCCTTGAGACCCAGCAGTTCCTGGGTCTGCAGATAGCTGTCGACCCACGCACCACGGATCATCGCGCTGTAATAGACGCCGGGAACCGCGTCGTCACGCACGCTGCTTTCACTGGTCTCGATCTTCAGCAACCGTGAATACGAGACAACGACCATCAGCAACATGATGGCGATAATCACCGCAAAGCTCGCCAAAATGCGTTGGCGCAACGTCCAGTTCTTCACAGTGATTCCTCGTGCCTAAGTCGAAATGCGGGGAGTATAGCCGAGGGAGGTGTCTCATTTATAAGACGCTTTTTAACCCTCCGGCCTGCCGAGCGTGGAAGGCCGGGAGGCTCTGGGGTGGGACTGTCCGACAATCAGGGGCTGGCGTGCCAGTGATGAAATGGCAAAAAGGGGCGATGGATCGGCCATTTCAAAAATCAGTGGCCAGCCGCAGTAGCGGTCACAAGCCTTACTGCGCAACTTCTTGCGCACTTGTTCACGATATATCACCACCAAAATCGCTACAGGCCTCGGGTTCCGTCGCCTGTAGACGAGTGCGCAACTTCTTGCGCAGTACTGCGCAAGAAGTTGCGCACTTTCTACCTCGATTCAGCAAAAAACATCGCTCCAACCGCAGGCAAGAGCCGTTCCACCCCCGGTTTACGGGACCTTCGGAAAACCTGGCACGTTCCTTGATAACAGTCAGGCACCCACCGGGCGATTTCGCCTCCCGGGCACCCTAAATTTATCCGCAAGGAGAGCACCCCATGGCAACACCAGCGTACATGTCGGTTACCGGCGAAAAACAAGGTCTGATCACTGCCGGCGCCTTCACCGCCGACTCCGTTGGCAACACCTACCAGGAAGGCCACGAAGACCAGGTCATGGTTCAGGCATTCACCCACGATGTGATCATTCCGCGTGACCCGCAATCCGGTCAGCCAACCGGTCAGCGCGTTCACAAGCCAGTTGTGATCACCAAGGTCTACGACAAGGCTTCGCCTCTGCTGCAAGCCGCTCTGACCTCCGGCGAGCGCATGAGCGAAATCGTTATCCAGTGGTTCCGTACTTCTGCTCAAGGT
>NZ_NQYG01000064.1:0-32207 GCF_002878485.1 Pseudomonas sp. AD21 | reverse complement strand
CCCCGAATCCTTCATCCACCACCAATCTACTGTGGGAGCGGGCTTGCTCCGGGCGGCGTTCCGACGAAGGCGTCAGGTCAGTCGACATGGATGCTGGATGTTCCGGCCTCTTCGTGAGCAAGCCCACTCCCACAGATGCGATGCCAAAGATCACTATCGGGCGAATTTCTTTGCGCCGGCCACGCAGAGGATGACGCCAACCGTCACCGCCAGCATGCCGATGCTGACGTGCTCATGCAGCAACGTCGCCGCCAGCGCCAGGCCGAAAAACGGTTGCAGCAACTGCAACTGTCCGACGGCCGCGATCCCGCCCTGGGCCAGCCCGCGATACCAGAACACAAAGGCAATCAGCATACTGAACAGCGAAACGTAGCCCAGGCAGGCCCATGCCGACACGCTGATGCTGCTGAACGACGGCGGGGCCAGCCACAGGCTCGCGATTGCCATCAATGGCAGCGACAACACCAATGCCCAACAGATCACCTGCCAGCCACCCAGTGTGCGCGACAGTTTTGCGCCTTCGGCATAACCGAGACCACAGACCAGAATCGAGGCCAGCATCAGCAGGTCGCCGGTGGGCGAGGCGGACAGCCCCTGCGACAAGGCAAACCCAACCACCAGCGTGCTGCCGAGGATCGAGAAGATCCAGAACACCAGACGCGGACGCTCGCCACCGCGCAATACACCAAATAACGCAGTCGCCAGTGGCAGCAAGCCAACAAACACAATCGAATGTGCCGACGTCACGTGTTGCAGGGCCAGCGCCGTCAGCAACGGGAAGCCGAGCACGACGCCCAATGCCACGATGACCAATGACAACCACTGATCCCTCGCCGGTCGCCGTTCACGGAACAACCACAACAAGGCCACAGCCAGCACGCCGGCAATGGTCGCACGCGCGACGGTGAGAAACACCGGGTCGAACTCCAGCACTGCGAGACGCGTAGCCGGCAGTGAGCCGCTGAAAATCACCACGCCAATAAAGCCGTTGATCCAGCCACTGGTTTTTTCCAGGGTCGGGTGGGGCAGATTAGAGGTTCGTTCCATACTAAATTGTGCTCAGAGGTGGGTTGCGTTGGGTCGATCCTATGGCTGAGAATCAGGACAATCAAAAAATTGTCATGGATACATCCCGGCATGCCACGCTCACGCTACAAGACCCTCGTCGACACCTACGCTGCCGACATTCGCAGCGGGCGTCTGGCGCCCGGCACGCGACTGCCGACGCATCGGCAACTGGCCACGCAGGAAGGACTGGCGCTGGTCACGGCCTCGCGGGTGTATGCCGAGCTCGAAGCCATGGGCCTGGTCAGCGGCGAAACCGGGCGCGGCACTTTCGTGCGTGAAACCGCGTTGTCGCCAGGGCAGGGCATCGATCAGAAAGACGTGGCAGTCGGCATGATCGACCTCAATTTCAATTACCCGTCGCTGCCCGGGCAAACGCAGTTGTTGCGTAGCGCCTTGCGTCAGTTGGCGTTGTCCGGTGACCTGGAAGCTTTGTTGCGCTATCAGCCCCATGCCGGTCGTGCCCATGAACGGGCCTCGGTCGCCCGCCATTTGCGCAGTCGCGGGGTGACGGTGGACGCCGAGCAAGTGCTGATCGTCAATGGCGCCCAGCAGGGACTGGCGGTGACGCTGATGGCGTTGCTCAAGCCCGGCGACGTGATCGCCGCCGATGCGTTGACTTACTCCGGGTTCAAGGTGCTGGCTGAAGCGTTGCATCTGGAAGTGGTGGCGATCCCGGTCAACGAGCACGGGCCGGATCTGCCTGCGCTGGAAAAACTCTGCCGCAGTCGTTCGGTACGTGCCGTGTATAGCATGCCGACCCTGCACAATCCGCTGGGCTGGGTGATGCCGCTCGAGCAGCGCGAGGAATTGGTTGCCATCGCGCGACGGCATGATTTGACCCTCATCGAAGACGCGGCCTACGCCTTTCTCGTGGAAAATCCGCCGCGGCCTCTGGTCGATCTGGCGTCAGAGCGTACGGTTTACGTCTCCGGTCTGTCGAAGAACATCGCCACCGGCCTGCGCGTTGGCTTCATTGCGGCGCCTGCAGCCAGCGTACCGGCGTTGGAGCGGGTTATCCGCGCAACCACCTGGAACACGCCGGGGCTGATGACCGCGATTGCCTGTGGCTGGCTCGACGACGGCACCGTGATCGAGCTCGAAGCGCAAAAACGCAGCGACGCTCAGGCCCGCCAGGTACTGGCCGCCCGATTGCTCAAAGGCTTGCCGTGCGTCGCCCATCCGAATTCGTACTTCCTGTGGCTGCCGTTACCGGAAGATGTGCGCGCTGATCAGATCGTGGTGGAATTGATGCATCAGCAGATTTCGGTCACCACGGCCGAGCCGTTTGCGGTATCGGCGCATGTGCCGCATGCGATTCGGCTGGCACTGGGGTCGGTGGAAATGGATGTGTTGGAGCAAGCGTTGATCACTGTCAGGAGGATCATCGCCGCTTACCTGTAAAAAGAACCTCTTGTGAAAACCCACCTGTTGCGAGTTAGCTTGCTCTCGCCGGGTGCGAAGCGCGCCCCTGTGATGAGCCTGCTGCGCAGGCCAGCGGGAGCAAGTGCCCTCGCTACAAAGTGTTAGCCTTGCCTCAACTGCATCACACCGTTTTGGAACACCCGATGAAAAACACCGTTGCACTCTTGCTTGCCTTGACCGCCACCGCCGTTCTGTTCAGCTCAACCACCCGCGCCGCTGGCGACCCCGCAGCCGGCGAAAAAATCTTCCCGCGCCTGTGCGGCGGCTGCCATCAGGTGGGGCCGGATGCGCGCCCGGGTTTCGGCCCGCAACTCAACGGCATCATCGGTCGAGCGGCCGGGACCTCGGCCAACTACGTGTATTCCGACGCCATGAAAAACTCTGGCGTGACCTGGGATCGCGACACGTTGACTGCGTATTTGAAAGACCCTAAAGGCGTGGTGCCTGGCACGCGGATGATTTTCTGGGGCCTGAGTGATCAGGAGAAAATCGATAATTTGCTGGCGTACCTGCAGCAGTACTCCAATTAACCGTTTTGCTCGGCCTGCCCGGCAAACCACTGCATGACCACCTCGCACGCCGGGTTTGAAGCTGCTGCCGGCTGCAGGCACAACGCGTAAATTCCGCCGGTCTTCAGCGGCTGCCCGAACGGCACCACCAGTACGCCACGCTCGATGGACTCCGCCGCGAGCGTCATGTCCGTCACCGCCACGCCCAGGCCTCGCGCCGCTGCATCCAGCGCCAACTCATCGAGGTTGAACGGAATGTGCCGGTAGCGCTCCAGCGGCTGACCATCGTTGGCCGCCAGCCATTCGATCCAGGCCTGCCGATCGGCCGAGCGATGCAGCAAGGCGAAACGCTGTAACTCATCAACTGACCGCGGTGACCCCGCAAGGTTGGGCGAACACACCGGCACCAGGGCTTCCTCGAACAGCGTCAGGCAATCCGCCTCAGTGGACGGCTGCGGCAGGTAAAGAATGTAGGCATCGCTGTCGCTGGCCGGCTCGACGACTTCGGTGGCAACGGTTTCAATCGCCAGCGAGACCTCGGGGTGGCTGAGGTAGAAGTCGCTGAGTCTGGGCAGCAACCAACGCACCGCCAGTGACACGTGCATACGGATACGGAACGGGCGCTGTTGCGGGACGAGGCGTTCTTCGAGGCTTTTCAGTTGATCGAGAATGCTGATGGCGCTGGCCAGAACCTGTTCGCCCTCCGGGGTCAGGCGCAGGCTGCGGCTGGTGCGGATGAACAGCGCGACGTTGAAATGGCTTTCCAGTTGCTGGATCTGCCGGCTGACGGCGCTCTGGGTCAGGCACAGCTGTTGCGCAGCCTGGGTGAAGCTGGCGCAGCGGGCGACTTCAACCAGCGTCTGCAGGGCTTGCAGCGAGGGCACGTGGCGAATTTTATCCATGCGTTTTCAGAATGGCTCGATGATTTTATAACGTTGGTTGGGCAAGCCAGGACCTTATAGATTTTAGCTCTGGCGGCGACCTTTGCAGTTTTCTCATGCGATTCACGCATGGGTCAGGGCGAAAGGCAAGCCGTGGAACGACAGTCGAATGAGGTCAGCAATGGAAAACGTATGTGGCTGGATCGCGCAGGCCGGCAGTTCGCCGCAGCGTAGCCGCCTGAGCGGTGCGCAAAAGGCCGACTGGCTGGTGATCGGCGCCGGCATCACCGGTCTCAGCGCCGCGCACAACCTGGCACAAATGCACCCGCAGGCGCGCATCGTGGTGGTTGATCGGCAGCGCGCGGCGCAGGGCGCATCGGCGCGTAACTCGGGGTTTGTCGTGGCCCACGAACATCCCGCCGACAGTGAGTTGATCGGCGCGCCAGGCTTTCGCGGATTTGAAACCGACACGGCGATTTCCCGTGCCGCCAGTGAAGCCGTGCGCCAATGTATCGCCGACCATGCCATCGACTGCGACTTTCGTGACAACGGTTACTTCTTCGCCGTCAGCGACGCCGCCAAGCTCAGTCATGTCGACGCCAAACTGGCAACTTTACGCGCCCTCGGTGCCCGCGCCGAATTTCTCCAGGGTGCGGCGCTGGCGCAAAAACTCGGCACGCCGCACTACGCGGCGGCGATCTGGTGCGGCAGCGGCAATGCACTGCTGCAACCGGCCAAATACGTTAAAGGCCTGCTCAATGCGTTGCCGGGCAACATCACGGTTTACGAACACACCGACATCACCCGCCTGGAGCGCATGAGCCACGGGCGACTGCGGGCCAACGCGGTGGATGGCAGTGTCGAGGCCAAACGGGTGCTGGTGTGCCTGAACGCCTTCATTCCCCGGGTCGGAATCCACGACAGCAGCACCTTCCCGATGGAGCTCAGTGCCAGTCTCACCCGGCCGCTTAGCGCTCAGGAGTTTCAAGCTATCGGCGCGGTCGAGCCGTGGGGCGTACTGTCGACCCGGCCGCTGGGGGCCACGGTGCGACTGACGCCAGATCGGCGGGTGATGATCCGCAACACCGCCGAATACCGCACGCGCGACCTGTCCGAGAGCGAACTGGCGCTGCGCCGTCAGCACCATGTGCGCGGCTTGCAACGACGCTTCCCGTTCCTCGGCGCGCAAGACATCCAATACACCTGGACCGGCCACTTGAGCGCGACCCGCAGTGGTCAGGCGTTTTTCCAGCGGGTGGAAGAGGGCGTGTTTGCTGTGGCCGGTTGCAATGGTTCGGGGGTGGCGCGCGGCACGCTGTGGGGACGTTTATTGGCGCAACTGGCATCTGGCGTTGATTCACCGCTGCTGCAATCGGTGATGCAACGGGCCGAACCCGGCTGGCTGCCGCCACGACCTTTTTTCGACATCGGTGCCATGCTTCGCATGCGCGTGGAGGCAGTCAGGGCCAGAACAGAAATCTGAACATTCGCCTACCGCACAACAACAAAAGCCACTCAACACAGGTGACAGACCATGCGCGTCAATCCACTTTCCCTGGCGATCCTGCTCGCGGCCAGCACAGCCGCTTGTGCCGACGAAACTGTCAATATCTCCAACTGGAACAGCTACATCGCCCCGGACACCCTGGCCAATTTCACCCAGGCCACAGGGATCAAGACCACCTACGACATTCACGACAGCAACGAAGTGCTGGAATCGAAATTGATGACCGGCAACACCGGTTATGACGTGGTCAGTCCGTCGAACCACTTTCTCTCGCGGTTGATCAAGGCCGGGGCGATTCAGAAGCTCGACAGGGCGCAACTGCCGAACTGGAAAAACCTCGACCCGGTGCTGCTGCAAAAACTTGAAGTCAACGATCCTGGCAACCAGTACGGCTATCCCTACATGTGGGGCACAGCCGGTATCGGTTACAACGTCGAGAAGATCAAGGCGATCTTCGGCAGCACCGATGTCACCCAGTCATGGGACTTTTTCTTCAACCAAGAAAACATCAAGAAGCTCAGCCAGTGCGGCGTGGCGTTCATCGACAACCCGACGCAGGTGCTGCCGATCACGCTGAACTACCTGCACTTGCCTGCGCACAGTCATGAGCCGGCGGATTACAAACAGGCCGAACAGGCCTTGCTGAAAATCCGTCCTTACATTCAGTACTTCCACGCCTCGAAGTACATCAGTGACCTGGCCAACGGCAACGTCTGCGCGGTGATCGGCTTCAACGGCGACATCGTTCAGGCCGCCGCCAGTGCGAAGGAAGCGAAGAACGGCATCAATATCGCGTACTCGATTCCGAAAGAAGGCACGACCTTGTGGTTCGACATGGTGGTCATGCCCAAAAGCGCGCCGCATGCAAAGAACGGCTACGCCTACATGAATTACCTGCTCGACCCCAAAGTGGTGGCCAACATCAGCAACAGCATTCACTACGCCAACCCGAATGCGGCGGCCGAACCGTTCCTCAACGCGGATGTAAAGCAGGATCCGGCTATCTACCCGCCCAAGGACGTGATGCAACGGTTGTTCACCGTGGAAGAGTTGCCGGCGGCGATTGCACGGTTGTCGACGCGGTTGTGGACCAAGTTGAAAACCAATACCTGAGTTCACGCACTCGATCCGGGTTGTGCAGGGATGCACGGCCCGCACCCGCGAGGCCTCGCGGGACTCAAGAAATGCCGGTGGAGGGCGATATGCCTTTCTCCCAAGTTCTGGATCCCGTCTGATATGAAAAAGTTCGTCACTCTTGTTTGTGCCCTGGCGTTGCTGTCGGGTTGCGTGACCAAAAGCCTGAGCACTGAAGACCGGCACCAAATCAAAACCCTGAAGGTGCTTCCGGTGTTTGTGGCGGTCGACAACTTCCAGTACACCAGCATGACGCAGGCATGGGGTGCAGGGCTCGGTGCTGGCGCTGGCGCGGCAACCGGGATGGCGTCCGGTGCGTCGTCCGGCGGGACAGCGGCGCTGACCGGCGCGGGCTCAGTGGCCGGGACAAAAGTTGGCGATGTGGCGACCGGGGACATTTTCCGAGCGATTCAGAACAACATGAAAGCCAACGGTATCGACCTCAGTCAGCTGATCCGGCAGAGCTTCGTCAGCCGCATCCAGCAGGAGCGCATGTTCACCGTCGTGGGTGAGGGCGAGCAGGCTGACGCCGAGGTGGAGATCCTCGTGATGCAGTGGGGTCTTTGCCTGAAGAACTACAGTACCGTGCTGTATCCCGTTGTCGGCGCCAATGCGTCCATCAAACGCAATGGTTCGGCGGTGTGGCGTAATTTCGAAACCATCTCAGTGTTCAATGACGCCAACACTATCGCCTATACACCCGAGCAATACGCCACCGATCCCGAGGCCTTGCGCAAGGCATTTACCCATGTATCCGACCTGGTGATGAATAAACTGGTCGATGATTTGAAGCAGTGAAGGCACGGAAAATCCAGCGTTCAGTATCAACCCTGAGGACTCCCCAGCGGATTCATGCATCATGAAAAAAGCCCGGCTGATCAGGCCGGGCTTCTTTAATGCGGGAGAACCATTCGTTCAGGCGTTGCGACTTTCGATCAGGCGATCCGAGCCACCTTCGGCAACACGGCGTTCCAGCAGTCGATCCGAGCCACCTTCGGCAACGCGACGTTCCAGCAGTCGATCCGAGCCACCTTCGGCAACACGGCGTTCCAGCAGACGATCCGAACCACCTTCGGCAACACGGCGTTCCTGCAGGCGATCAGAACCACCTTCGGCAACACGACGTTCCTGCAGGCGATCAGAACCACCTTCGGCAACACGACGTTCCAGCAAACGATCAGAACCACCTTCAGCCAGACGGCTTTCAATCAACTTGTCCGAGCCGCCTTCAGCGACCAGGGTGTGAGCGGGCGTTGCTGCAAAAGCGTTGACTGCGAGAACCGAGAAAGCGATGCCGAGGATGGTTTGGCGTTTCATGATCGTGTGCTCCGGGGTGTAGTTGGTTGGTCTGGAGCCAATGTTACGCCGCGGATTTTCTATGAGAACTTCATTGGCGTGATGGTGACTATCGACGCCAGCGATGTGTGCCGGAACCCGCGATTCAGAGGCCCGCCGCCCGAATGCACAGCTCCCCGGTGGCGCGGGTCAGGGCCAGATCGTGCAATGCATCGTGGGTCAGACCCTGACGCGCCCTGGCCAGCCAGACCGGACAATCAGGGTCACGACGATAAGGCACGAAGTCGGCGTATTGGCGCAGCAGACGGCTCTGCAATTGGTCCAGTTGCGGGCGAATCTGTTGCGCCAGATCCGGTCGCGGCGTGTCCGGCGCGCGACCTGCCGTCTGCCATTGCGTCAGCAGTCCGTATTGCACCAGTTTGTTCGCTTCCATTTGCGCGGCAATCAACTGCGCCACGTCTTCGGGATCGAGCTTGCGTTCGCTGGCCAGCGTTCGGGCGTTGGCGATGACCTGCGCCTCGCGCGGGCTGTCCTGAATCGGCTTGCCGCTGTCCCATTTGGTCAAGGCCACGAGGTCGCCGATGTTCAGACGTTGGTTCAGGGTCGTCAGCAAGGGGCGCAGCGATTCGGCGGGAGTGAGGGCTTCGGCGGCGTGAGTCATGTGGCTGAAAACAACCAGCAGGGAACAGCTCAGAACATTTCGCAAAGGGGTCATGGGCAGGCGCAATCCACGGATAAGAGTGTCGCCATTTAAGCCTTGAGCGGACTCGATGTCGACCGACTTTAACCCGCCCATCTAGCGTAATATCCCTCGCATCTCCCACCCCGAGACGGATCCTCAATGCAAACCCCGACCGCCGCCAAACCCCTCTGGCAAACCTACCTGCTGTTCCTCGCACCGATGGTGCTGTCCAACTTTCTGCAGTCGATGTCAGGCACGGTCAACAGCATTTACATCGGGCAGATGCTCGGTACGCAGGCGCTGGCGGCGGTGTCGGGGATGTTTCCGATCATCTTTTTCTTTATCGCGCTGGTGATCGGGCTGGGTGCGGGCGCCGGGGTGTTGATCGGCCAGGCGTGGGGCGCGCGCGAGGCGCACATGGTCAAGGCGATTGCCGGGGCGACGTTGTTGCTGGGCGTGTTGATCGGGCTGGCGGCGGCGGTGCTCGGCAGTGTGTTCGCGCGGCAGGCTTTGCAGGGGTTGGGCACGCCGGCGGATGTGCTGGACGATGCAGTGGCCTATGCGCACGTGATGATGTGGATTCTGCCGTCGATGCTGGTGTTTGTGCTGTTCACGCAATTGCTGCGCGGGGTCAGCGATACCGTGTCGCCGTTGTTGGCGTTGATGGTGTCAACGTGCGTCGGGCTGGCGCTGACCCCGGCGTTGATTCGCGGCTGGTTCGGTCTGCCCCAACTGGGGATCCAGAGCGCGGCGTTCGCCGGTCTGGCCGGTAACCTGTGCGCGATGGCGTGGCTGGCGTGGCGGTTGATTCGCAAGCGCCATCCGCTGGCGCCGGACCGCGAGTTCTTTGCTGCACTGCGGCTGGACGGGGTGATTCTCGGCAAGGTGCTGCGCATCGGCCTGCCGACCGGGGTGCAGATGATCGTGTTGTCACTCTCGGAGCTGGTGATTCTGGCGCTGGTCAACCAGCACGGTTCGCAGGCGACGGCGGCCTATGGCGCGGTGACGCAGATCGTCAACTACGTGCAGTTCCCGGCGCTGTCGATTGCGATCACTGCGTCGATCCTCGGCGCGCAGGCCATCGGTGCCGGACGCCTGGAACACATGACGCCGATCCTGCGCACCGGGCTGTTGATCAACGTGTGCCTCACCGGCGGTTTGATCGTGCTCGGTTACCTGTTGTCGCACTGGTTGCTGGGGCTGTTCCTGACTGAAGACTCGACCCGGGTGATGGCGGAGCACTTGCTGCACATCATGCTCTGGAGCCTGTTGGTGTTCGGCTTTCAGGCGATCATCGGCGGCATCATGCGCGCCAGCGGCACGGTGCTGGTGCCGGTGGCGATTGCGATTGTCTGTGTGGTTGGCGTGCAACTGCCGGCGGCTTACTGGCTGGATGGGCAGTACGGCTTGCAAGGCGTGTGGATGGGGTTCCCGGTGGCGTATCTGGGCATGCTGGTGTTGCAGACCCTGTATTACAAACTGGTCTGGCAGCATCAGAAGATCGAGCGTCTGGTCTGAAGGACCCCGCGAGCAGGGCCGACCTCTTTGCGAGCAGGCTTGCTCCCACTGGAGGATCGAGAGAGGGCGGCCCGGTGGGGCGGCCCTTTTTTGTGCCGCTGGCATTGTCGTGCAAAGCGTCGTAGCTTAGCCGCCATAACGATAAGGACGCTTGAGGGTATCGATGGGAGCTTTTCGTCTGTTGCTGGCGGTTCTGGTCGCCGTTTCTCATATGGGCAAGACGGTCGCAGGACTCAACCCGGGGGTGGTGGCCGTCATCTCGTTCCTGATCATCAGCGGTTTTGTCATGACCTCGCTCATCGAACGCAACTACAACGCGCCCGGGGAAATCGGCCGGTTCTATGTGGACCGGGCCTTGCGGCTGTTTCCGCAGTTCCTGTTCTACTTCGTCGTCTCTTGTGCGGTGATCCACTTCCTGCTGCCCGGCACGCCCCAGGCGGCGGAGTTGACGCTGAAGACCATCGTCAGCAGCGTGCTCATGCTGCCGCTCGGCTTCTACATGTTCGGAGTGGCGGGGACTGAAATCCTACCTCCGGCCTGGTCGCTGGGGCTGGAGCTGTGTTTCTACCTGGTGATCCCGTTCCTGCTGATCTTCAAGGCGCGGGGCGCTGCGTTTGTGCTGTCGGTTGGCATTTTCATGCTGGCGTGTCTGGGCTATCTCAATACCGATATCTACGGTTACCGGTTGCTGCCGGGGGTGCTGTTTATCTTCCTGTGCGGCAGCTATCTGTACCGGCCGCGGGCCAAAGGCCTGGCCATCGCGGTCGGCACGGCGCTGGTGGCGGGATTGCTGTTCGTGGCGATTATGACGGGAGTCATCGAACGTCGTCCATTCAACGCGGAGGTGAGCCTGGGTATCGCATTGGGCATTGCGGCGGTGTACCTGCTGACCCGACTCAAGTATCACCGGGTTGACGAGTTCCTCGGCAATATCAGCTACGGTGTGTTCCTCAATCACTTTGTGGTGATGTACTTTTTGCGCGGCTTCTGGCCGGTGCCCTACGACGCGCACATCGTCGTGGCGGTGCTGGTGCTGGCCTTTGCGCTGAGCGGGGTTTCCTATTACTGCGTCGAGCGCCCGGCGTTGGCACTGCGCCATCGCCTGCGTCGCGGGCCGCGCCAGCGCGTGCAAATCCAAGGCGTCGAGACGACCGCATGAGGCGCACCGGCAGACAGATGACATGGCGCATCCGCCGGTTGTTTGCTTAAGTCAGTCGAGGCCTCGAAGGTTTGCCCTGTCCGGAGAATCCCATGCGTGCTCGATTCACCGCTGTGGCACTGTTTGCCTGCCTGTACGTCATGAGCGCGGCGCAGGCCGCTGAATACAACCGCGTCAATACCACCGCCAGCCAGATCAGCTTTACCTACAACCAGATGGGCTCGCTGATGTACGGCACCTTCGGCAAGTTCGACGCGACGCTGCAGTTCGACAGCGACAACCTCGCCGGCGCTCACACCACATTGCACATCGACCTCAACAGCATTGACGCCGGCAGCGAGGACGCCAATACGGAGCTGGTGAAGCCGGCGTGGTTCGATACCCGGCGCTTTCCCGTGGCTGTGTTCGAATCCAGCCGGTTTACCCGGGTGGCGGACAACCACTATCTGATCGCCGGCCAGCTCACCGTCAAAGGCATCACTCGTGCAGTGCAGGTGCCGGTCGAGCTGAAACCGGAAAGCGCGATCGGTATTTTCGACGGCGAACTGGTCCTCAAAAGGAGCGAGTTCGGGCTCGGAGCGGGAGAGTGGGCGGACACGGTGGTGTCCAACGACATTGCCATCAAATTCAAGGTGGTGGCGCCACAGCAGTGACGCCAGCCAACCGGATCAGTAGGCCCGCCAGTGTCCCGGCACCCAGCGCCATTCATGGCCGCCCCAGCGGTAATGACCGGCGACCCAGTGATAGCCCGGCGCAGGCATGACCGGCACGACTTCCACCGGCGGCGGTGGTCGGTGCGGACGGGCCGGTTCGACGATACAGCCGGACAAGGTGATGGCCACCAGCGACGCGGCGATCAAGGTTTTAATGCTTCTGGACATGGGGTGTTCCTTATAGTTGAGAGGCTCAGGTTGACGAGGTTTCAGCGCACCCAGTGCCCTTCAACCCAGAACCAGTTCGGCCCGCGCGCCTGCCAATGCCCCGGTCGCCAGTGCGCGCCGTAGCGCACCGGTTGCCAGTGACCGGGCATCCACACGTAACCACGTCCTTCCCAACGCCAATGGCCCTGGTCCCAGACATAACCGTGACGCGGCCCGGGCATCACTTCCATGCGCATTGGCGGTGGGGCTTGCTGGACGATCACCACCTGCTGGGCGAACACCGGTGCACTGGCCAGCGCCGCCAGCGTCATCGGCACCAGCAGCAAGGTCTTTCGCCATTTGAACAGGGAACGCAAAACGCTCATGACAACTCCTCAAGGCCTGCGTGAAAAAGACAACGCAGTTGAAGAATTGGACGCCAAATCGGCAAAAGATCCGGTCTGCAAGAGATGAAATTTTCTTCAGAGTCGGGCAGGTGTCTGGAGGGCCCGTCGAGCGCTAGGGGGCTTTCAGTTCACGGGTCAGTTCGGCCAGGAATGTGCGGACATCCGCTTCGTTCAGTTCGGCATTGATGCGGGTGCAATCACTTTCCGAAATTGGCGCATGTGTCAGGCTGATCATCAGAGAAATGAGTCGGTAGTCTTGTTTATTACCCCGTCCGGCATTGCTTTTGATGATCGAGGCGAGATCATCGACTTTGCTGCGTTCCCCGGCGTGTTGCGCATCTTTGAGCGTGTCGAACAGGGCGTGGATGTAAACATCGAACGCTCGGTAGTTCTCGCCGGCATAAACGTCATCCGGGCTCTGGAATAACGCGAAGAGATGCCCGTAGGCCTCGGGGTAGGCATGGGGTGCTTCAAACGGTCCGTAGACATGTGCATAGCTGTCGCCGAGCGCATGGATCAGGAAGCCGGTTTTCCAGTCCGACGTTGTGCCCTTCGCATACGAGGCAGCCACCAGTCTTTGCAGGTTGGACCGTCTGGCAGCGACGGCCTGGCTGTCGCCGCCATGCAATGAATGCAGTGAATTGACGATCTGGTGCCGCCAGGTTCGGTCGTAGAAGGTATTTTTGATCGAGACCGGAATGGCGTTGTAAGTGCTTATCGCGTCCGGCGCCTGAGAAAAGCACGTCAACCTGTCGGCTCTGCTGCGTTCGACACCTGCCAGCTCGGCGATGTAAGAAACGGTGTAGAAGTGTCCGCCTATCTGATACAGCGGGATCAGATGAGCAGGAATCGCAAACTGCTTCTGCAGGAGCTCTGCGGTAGGGACATCCATGTATGGCGCATTGAACGTGGGGCCGTCGGCGGCGGAACACACAGGCGCTGCAAGGAACGGTAAGGCTGCCAACGAAAATCGACGTCGTGTTTTCATTTCATGCTCCGAGCATCCTGGTCAGCGTCACCCTGTGATAGCAGCAGCGGACGTATCCCTCTCATCTTGTTGTAGTTCGCAATCTGCAAACACGCCACGGCCGGCGACGGTCATCATGACGATACGGTTATCTAGGTGGTCTCTTGCGGCTTCGCGGGGATAGAACATGACCTGATCTTTGGTGATGCCAGACGCTGGAAGCCGCTGCATCGGCGCTGGATCCGGGAACTTTAGGCCCTGGCCGGGCCGGGCACGGTATGATGTCGCGGTTCGCCGGCAGCCCGACCGCTGGCAACATGTCTTTGCCGCCGGAGTTCAGCTGTCATGCCACGCATCACCCACTACAAATCCCCATGCCCTGAAAGCGTCAACAGCCAGATTCTGCAACTGGTGGTCGACTATCTGACCGACATCAGCGCGGTCGGCCTCGGCCCGAGCAACCTGCTGTACAACGTCTATCAGTACGCGGTTGGCTATGAGGTGCATCTGTATCTGGAAGCGCTGAACGGCGAGAAGGGTACCGAGGTGGAGTTGCTGGTCGCGACGGCCGAGGACGACCCGGAGCTGGTCATCGGGTTCCTCTTGTACCTGCCGGTGCAGGGCGATTGGGAGGCTTGCAGCGTCGCCTACATGGCCGTGCGCGAAGGGTATCGGCGCCAGGGTGTGGCGCGGGCGATGATCGGCGAGATGGTCAGCCGTTATCCGCATGCCGAGCTGACCTGCAGTGTCGGCAAAGTGCCGTACTTCGAGGCGCTGGGTTTCGAGGTGATCGGCGCGCGTGAGACTCAGGTGCTGATGAGCACCCGGCATTACCGCAGCAACGGCTTGCGCGGTTTTATCGACACCACGCCGATCTATCGCTCGCTGGAAGTGCAACAGATTCACACCTACCTGCTGCAGAAAAACGGCAAGCGCGCGATGCTCGATGCTGAAAAACAGCGCGACCGGCATCTGGATCAGGTCACCCGTCACACTGACGAATTCGTGCGCCAGCGTTTGACGCTGCACTGAGTCTGACGCAAAAAACAGACAAAAAAAGAGCCTCAAGGCTCTTTGATGGGGAGAAGTAGAGCCCACGAGGCTCAAGCTGCGCATGAAACAAGGAACGGGCTTGATTTGGGGTTCAGAGCACCCGTTCCCTACGCAGACGCTCAGGAGTGAAGCGACTGCGTATCTTCATCATGGGAATGCGCGGGGGCCGACTCAAGTACCGCTAGTCGCGCGGGCGGCAGCTCTTTCGACCATCGCGATGAGCGTAGCGAACAACTCTTCCCTGGCCTGATCCGCGCTGATTTCACTGCTGGCGGCGGCATTCGACAGTGCCTCGGCGGCGCCAAGCATGGCGCGCAAACCGGCTTGGGTGATTTCGCCACCAGCAGCAAGCGGTTGCAGCACTCGGCGACACTTTTCGAGGAAGATCACCTCGTAATCGCGCTTGATCTTCTCCAGCTCCGGCGTGCTACCCAACGCCGCAATCACTCCCGGAATCTCATTGCCCTGCAACAGCACGCAATCGACATACGCGGTGGCGATCACCGTCGCGGTGTCGATCAGTGTCGGTGGGCAATTGTCGATGGCCGCGTCCATCACCGCCGTCTGGCGCGTGTCGAAATCCCGGTACAGCGCCACGAGCAGGCCCGAGCGCGTGGTGAAGTGGTCGTAGACCACCGGTTTGGTCACGCCAGCCTTGTCCGCCAGATAACCCAGCGTCAGCGCATCGGTGCCTTCGGCACGGATGATCTGCCAGGCGACGTCGAGCAACTGGCGATTGCGATCTTCGCGCGACAGACGACGGCGCGGTTGGGCAGGGGCATCGGCTTCGGTCATTTCAGTGGTTGACATCGCTAATATACCAAACGTAACTTACTGTTCGTAACATACCAAGAGTACATAGCCCTTGGTCAGCACAAACTTACAGGAGAATTCCCATGCATGCATTGATTGTTGTGGCGCATCACCAGCCGCGTTCGCTGACCCACAGCGTGGCGACACAGATTGCCGAGGGCCTGACCCAGGCTGAACCGGCCAATACCTGTGAAATCGCTGATTTGTATGCGCAAGGTTTCCAGCCGGTGTTCGGCGCAGCGGATTTCGCCGTGCATCACCGGGAAGCGCTGCCGCCCGCCGACGTGCAGGCCGAGCACGCACGGATCGACCGCGCTGATGCGTTGGTGCTGGTGTTCCCGGTGTACTGGTGGTCGATGCCGGCGCTGCTCAAGGGCTGGATCGACCGGGTGTTCAGCAATGGCTGGGCGTTTGATTATGGCAGTGACCAGAAGCACATTAAAAAGCTGCAGCGCCTGCGCGTGCATCTGGTCGGGCTGGGCGGGGCGGACGCCGGGGCGTTTCAGCGTCATGGTTATGCTGCGGCGATGAAGGCGCAGATCGAGCACGGGATTTTCGATTACAGCGGGGCGACGGTGCAGAGTTCGACGTTGCTGCTGGAGTCGGAGTCGAGTGATCCGCAGGGGCATTTGCAAACGGCTTATAAAATCGGTGTCCGGATATTCCCGGTTCCGGGCGGGAGCGAGCCTGCTCGCGAAGGCACCCGTGCAGTCGAACTGATTGCCAGCTGACAGACCGCTTTCGCGACCAGGCTCGCTCCCACAGGGTATCTTTAATGTCAGCGGGTGCCGGGCCAGCCGGCGTTGGCGAGTGCGGCGAGCAAGGTTTCCTTGTCCAGCCCCGGCACCGCATGCCCGTTGCCTTCAGTGCTGTCGCTGGCGAGCAGGGCATTGATGATCGCTTCTTCTACCGCTTCGGTGGCGGCCAGGAACAGCTCGCTGATGTGGTCGTTATTGACCATGCGCAAACCGTCACAGGTGGGCGCACCTTTGCCTTCATACGCGGCAGGCGGGACGTGATCGTTGCCGGTGGCGAAGGCGATGAAGATGTCACCGCTGTGGTCTTCGTTGCCGCCGCCGCTGCGCGCCAGGCCGAGGCTGGCCCGTTGCGCCAGACGCGTACACTGATGCGGCAGCAGCGGCGCATCGGTGGCCAGGCAGACCACGATCGAACCCATGCCCGGGTGTGGCAGTGCAGCGCGCAGGAACGGTGAATCCACCTGCTCCATGTAACGGCCCACCGGATAACCGTCGACCCGCAACTCGCTGCGAATGCCGTGGTTGGCCTGGACAATCGCCCCCACCGTCCAGCCGCCTTGCGCGCGGCTCAACCGGCGCGACGCGCTGCCGATCCCGCCCTTGAATTCATGGCAGATCATGCCGCTGCCACCACCGACTGCGCCTTCTTCGACGGCACCGTCATGCGCGCAATTCAGTGCCTCGGCGACATGCTCGGGCTTGACGTGAAAACCGTTGATGTCGTTGAGCAGCCCGTCGAATGTCTCCAGCACCACCGGCATGTTCCAGTAGAGACGCCCGTCGTCGGGTTGCTGCTGGCGATCCAGCGCAATCAACGCGTCGCGCACCACGCCGAGGCTGTGGGTATTGGTGAAGGCGATGGGGCTGGTCAGCAGCCCGGCCTCGCGAATCCACTCAAGGCCGGTGGCATCGCCATTGCCGTTGAGCACATGCACCCCGGCGAAACACGGTTGCTGGTTGGTCGAGCCGCGGCGCGGTTCGATCACGGTGACGCCGGTGCAGATATCGCGCCCGGCCTCGCTGCGTCCACGCACATTGCTGTGGCCGACGCGCACACCGGGGACGTCGGTGATGGCGTTGAGCGGGCCGGGTTGCAGTTGGCCGATGCGGATATTGAGGTCACGGGCACGGGGTTTCATCGAATTCAGTCTCTCTAACGTTGCTGGATTGTTCACCGACCCACAAGGGAAATGGTGGTGGGTTTACTGGCCGTTCTTGACCTTGCTCCACACCCGCGTGCGCACCCGCTCGGTGGCTTTGGGCAGCGGTTCAAGGGTGTACAAGGTGGCCATCGCCGCAGCCGACGGATACACCGCCGGGTTATCCCGAGTGGCCTCGGCCACCAGCGGCGTTGCTGCGCGATTGCCGTTTGGATACGACAGATGATCACTGACCGGCGCGATCACTTCCGGGCGCAGCAGGTAGTCGATGAATGCCAGGCCCTGAACGCGGTTCGGCGCGTCCTTGAGCAGCACCAGTGTGTCGAACCACACCGGTGCGCCTTCCTTGGGCAGGGTGTAGGCGATCTTCACGCCGTTGTTCGCCTGCTCGGCATTGGTCTTGGCTTCGAGCATCGCCCCGGACCAGCCCACGGCCACGCAGATGTTGCCGTTGGACAGGTCACTGATGAATTTCGACGAGTTGAAATAGGCGATGTGCGGGCGCAGCTTGAGCAGCAGCGCTTCGGCTTTCTGGTAGTCCTCGGGGTGGGTGCTGTTGGGCGGCAGTCCGAGGTAGTGCAGGGCTACCGGGAGCATTTCCGACGGCGAATCGAGCATCGCCACCCCGCACTGGCCGAGTTTGGCGAGGTTCTCTTCCTTGAACACCAGGTCCCAGGAATCCACCGGCGCCTTGTCGCCGAGGGCGGCGCGCACCTTGTCGACGTTGTAGCCGATGCCGTTGGTGCCCCACAGGTACGGCACGGCGTATTGATTGCCGGGGTCGTTGTTGGCCAGTTTGCTCAGCAGGTCGTTGTCCAGATTTTTCCAGCCCGGCAACTGATCGCGCGGCAGCGGGGCGAGTGCGCCGGCCTTGATCAGCGTCGGCAGGCTGTAGTTACTCGCCACCACCACGTCGTAACCGCTGCGGCTGGTCATCAGTTTGCCTTCGAGCACTTCGGCGCTGTCGAAAGTGTCGTAAACCGGTTGAATGCCACTGTCGCGCTTGAAGTCAGCCAGGGTGTTGGGGCCGATGTAGTCGTACCAGTTGTAGACGTGCACGCTCGGTGCGTCGGCGGCACTGGCGGCGGACACGCCGCCGATACAGGCGAGCAGGCTCAGGTGGATGCCCAAGTTGATATAGCCACGACGACAACGCATGATGCGGCACTCCTGGCCTGCGGCAGGCCGGTGATGATCGGGAGTGCTCAGCCTATCGGGCCGATCACGTCTGACCCATTCCCATCATGGGTTACTCAAAAGGGGTAGTGCGTGGACGCGTTGTTGCAGGAGTTGCCGGTGCATCAAGGTCTGGCGCGGGTGTTTGCCACGGTCGGGCAGGACGCTTTCTGGCGCGCGCTGGTGGACACGCTGCGGCTGCTGGTGCCGCTGGACAACGCGCTGGTGGCGTTGATGCAGGCGGGGCAGGCGCCGCGGTTGCTGATCGATTTCGACAGCAAGGGGCGCGCCGATGAGCAGGAGGAACTGGCCAGCTACAGCGCCGGGATGTACCTGCTCGATCCGTTCTATCAAACCGCCTCGACCGGCATTGCCGACGGCTTGCACAGCCTGGCTTCGGTGGCGCCGGACCAGTTTCTACACAGCGAGTATTACCAGAGTTATTTCCGTTCGGTGGTGGGCGAAGACGAGTTGCAGTTCATGATCAACGTCGAGGGCGGCGTACTGGGTCTGTCACTCGGGCGCTCGATGGCGTTCGACCTGACCGAGCAGGGGCGCTTGCTGTGCGCGCGCGACTGGGTGCTGGCCGCGATGCGTCGCCATGTGCAGTTGCTGCCGCCGCAAGGGGCGGGCGCTGAACCCGTGGCGGGAGACCTGGCGACCTTGCTCGACCGCTTCGATGCACGCCTGACCGCCCGTGAAGTCGACACTGCGCGGCTGATTCTGCAGGGCTTTTCCAGCAAGGCCATTGCCCAGCAGATGGGCATTTCACCGGAGACGGTGAAAGTCCATCGGCGCAATCTCTATCACAAACTCAATGTAAACGGGCATGGCGAGCTGTTTGCGCTGGTGCTGCGCCCCCCGACTGCCTGACCCACCATAAATCCCCCCTTGTAGGAGTGAGCCTGCTCGCGACAGCGGTGGGTCAGTCAACATTTTCATCAACTGACAGAACGCTATCGCGAGCAGGCTCACTCCTACAGGGGATTTGCGCTGTGTCAGTCGAGGCGTTTGAAGACCAGGGCTTTCAGGCCGCTCTGCGGATCGACATCCGGAAACTCAGGCGGATTCTCCAGCCGTTGTTCGAAGCGCAAGCTCGGCGCTTCCTGAGTCACGCCATCAATCAGAAAGTCCGAGCCAAACGACGGATCATTCATGCACGCCAGCACCGTGCCGTTCGCTGTCAGTAATTCCGGCAAGCGGCGCAGCACCCGCTGGTAATCCTTGGTCAGCAGAAAGCTGCCTTTCTGGAACGACGGCGGGTCGATGATCACCAGGTCGTACGGGCCGCTGTTGATCACCTTGCCCCAGGACTTGAACAGGTCGTGGCCGAGAAAGCTCACCTTGCTCAGGTCATGCCCGTTCAACCGGTGATTGTCGCGGCCACGGCTCAGGGCTGCGCGGGACATGTCGAGGTTGACCACATGGCCGGCGCCGCCTTCGATCGCCGCCACGGAAAACCCGCAGGTGTAGGCGAACAGGTTCAGTACGCGTTTGCCCGCGGCCTGCTCGCGCACCCAGTTGCGTCCGAAGCGCATGTCGAGAAACAGCCCGGCGTTCTGTTTGCGGCCCAGGTCGACGCGGTACTGCAAGCCGCCCTCGACGATGCTCATCTCGTCGATCTCGTTGCCCAGCAGCCATTCGGCGGTGCTTTGCGGCAGGTAACGGTGTTGCAGCAGCAAAGTGTGCGCGCCGCACTGTTGCCATTCGGTCGAGGCGCTGATGTCGAGCAGCAAGTGCTTGAGCGCTTCGAGCTGCTCCGGCACCGGTTCCTTGAACAGCGAGACCAGCACCACGCCTTGCAGCCAGTCCACCGTCAGTTGTTCCAGCCCCGGCCAGCAACGTCCGCGTCCATGGAACAGGCGGCGGGTTTCGCTCGGTGCCGCGGCGAGTGCAGGCAGCAGATGGGCGCGGAGGGTGGCGAGGGCTTCAGGGTTCATCAGTCATGGTCGGCAAGTAAAAGGGCCGGCATTTTAACCACAAAACCTGCCTGGCGAACGCCGGTCACCCAAGGCCGATCAGCACTGTCAAGAAAAGACCTGTATCAAAAATGAATTTATGCAGGGCGCGCTGCTCATACCAGATAAGCAGCGGATTCGAGCCGCTAAATCGTTAATGCAATTCAGGGAGTGTCAGTTCATGAGTCCAACACCGACGGCGAGCGCGCACCTTCCTGGCGGGTTGATTCTGGTGGTTGAGGACGATCCGTTGATTCTGGAGTTTCTCTGCGAAATTCTTCAGGAGGAAGGTTTTGTGGTCGAACCGCGCACCAGCGCGGATGACGCCAAGCTGTATCTGGAAGAGCACGCGCCGGAAGTGGCCTTGCTGCTGACCGACATCACCATGCCCGGTGAAATCAACGGCGCCGGGCTGGCCAATCTGGTCGGCGAGCGCTGGCCGGACAAACCGGTGATGGTCATGTCCGGTTATGAAACCCCGGAGACATCCGGGGTCAAGCACCCGGTGGCGTTCATCAAGAAGCCCTGGGCCATCGGCCAGTTGCTTGACTGCGTCGACAGCGCGTTCAAGTCCAAGGCCCCGCGACTGCACTGAGGTGTCGGGTCGAATCGTCGGGCAAAAATGCTACATTGCCCGGCCAATCTGCCCCGTCTTGTCAAAGGATGCGACCTTTTGTCTGCTCACGATAACCTCTTTGGTCGCGCGTTCGGCGCGTTCCTGTTCGACATGGACGGCACCGTCCTCAACTCCATTGCCGCTGCCGAGCGGGTCTGGGCCGCGTGGGCTGAACGCCACGGGGTTGATGTCGAGACGTTTTTGCTGACCATTCACGGCGTGCGCGCCATCGATACCATCCGCCGCCTGAACCTGCCGGGGGTGGACGCCGAGGCGCAAGCGGCGTTCATCGCTCAGGCGGAAATCGACGACGTGGAAGGGATTGTGCAGATTCCCGGCGCTGCGGCGTTTCTCGACAGCCTGCCTGCCGAGCGCTGGGCCATGGTGACGTCGGCGCCACGGGATCTGGCGTTGCGGCGCATGGCGGCAGCGGGGATCCCCGAGCCTGCGGTGATGATCACTGCCGAAGATGTAACGGCTGGCAAGCCTGATCCGGCGGGTTATCGTCTGGCGGCGCAACGCCTTGGGCTTGCGCCTCGCGACTGCCTGATTTTCGAAGACGCCACCGTTGGCATCCAGGCCGCTGAAGCGGCGGGGGCGGCGCTGATGATCATCACCACCACGCACCAGCATCCCCTCGAAACCACGCATGCGACCCTCGACAGTTACGAGTCGCTCAGCATCACCGTTGACGGCAAAGGCCAACTGCACCTGCAAATAACCTGAAACAACGCGATTCATTGTGGGAGCGGGCTTGCTCGCGAAAGCGGAGGACCAGTCGACACCTCTTGTAACTGACCGACCGCATTCGCGAGCAAGCCCGCTCCCACACTGGATCTATGTGGGTCCGCGAAACGGTGTTCACAATCAAACACTGCAGGAGCCAGCCAGCCAGCCAGCCAGTCTGCTGGCGATGGCGTCAGTAAACCCCCGGCAACAACCGCCAACTGCGCGCGCAATAAGCATCGTACTCAGCGCCAAATTGCCCGCGCAGCAGCGCCTCTTCCGAGTGGATGCGGGCGATCAGCGGGATCAGCGTCAGTGCCGCCAGTATCAACCCGACGCTGGAGCGAAACGCCAGCGCCCAGCCCATCGCGTTGACCACCAGCCCCAGATAGCTTGGGTTGCGCAGGCGCGTGTAAATGCCGTCAGTGACCAGGCGATGCCCCGGTTGAATCGCCACCAGCCCGCTGAAACGTCGGCCCAGCACAAACACCGGCCACAGGCGCAGCGCGCCGCCGACGATAAACAGCAGCGCGCCGAGCCAGCGCACCCCTTCACCGCCGAAGGTCCAGAAGTCGAGGCGGTCGCAATACGCCGGCAGAAACCCGCTGACCACCCCGATCACCGCGAACGCCGGAATCACCCAGCGATTGGCGCGGTCTTCGCGCTCGCCGGAACTCATGTTGACATCGGTGAACAGCGACGCCACCACCATCAACACGGTTGCCAGCGCAATCACCACCAGCGCCCCGTGGGCAAAGAACACCGCCGGCCCGCCAATGCCCCACACCGCAAGCCCCAGGTAGGCGAGGGTGGCGAGCACCGCGACCACGATCATTTGCGCAGACATTTTCATGGTGATCTCTTAACAGGCAGCTGACCCATTCAGTGTAGAACGCCGCTGAACCTGTGGGAGCGGGCATCCTCGCGAGGGCGTCGAGTCAGTCAGGATTAATGCTGGATGTACCGGCCCCTTCGTGAGCAAGCCCACTCCCGCCTTGAGCTTGGCCAGCCCCAAGATCGCCGTCCCGCCGACGATCCCCTGTGGGAGCGGGCATGCTCCGGGCGGCGTTCCGACGACGGCGTCGTATCAATCGCGACCGGACATGCCTTTTGCCAAAGGACCTCAGCAACGCCGGTCGTCGGTCGGCAACGTGTTCACCCAGCCAATATCGCGTCTACGCTGATCCATTCCTTCTATTTGTCCGTGTATTGCCAATCGAAGAGGTGAACCCATGAAAATCGATTTGAGTGGAAAACTGGCCATCGTCAGTGGCAGCACGGGTGGCATTGGTCTGGGCATCAGCCAGTCGCTGGCCGAAGCCGGCGCCACCGTTGCGGTGATCGGTCGGGACACGGCCAAGGTTGAACAGGCGCTGGCGAGCATTCGGCAGAGGGTGCCGGGTGCACAGTTGCGCGGTCTGACGGCTGATCTGGGCACCGCCGAAGGCGCAGAAAAACTGTTCGCCGCCGAACCGCGTGCGGACATTCTGGTGAACAACCTCGGGATCTTCGACGCGGTGGATTTCTTCGACACGCCAGACAGCGAGTGGACACGCTTCTACGAGGTCAACGTGATTTCCGGCGTGCGCCTGTCGCGGCATTACGTGCCGGCGATGGTCGAGCAGGGCTGGGGACGGGTGATTTTCCTGTCGTCGGAGTCCGGTGTGGCGACGCCGGCCGACATGCTCAATTACGGCGTGACCAAAAGCGCCAACCTAGCGGTGTCCCATGGCTTGGCCAAACGTCTGGCTGGCACGGGTGTGACGGTCAATGCGATCCTGCCGGGGCCGACCTTTACCGGTGGAGTGGAACACATGCTCAAGGACGCCGCGGCCGAGTCCGGTCGTAACCTGCGCGAAGAAGCCGACGCCTTTGTGCGCAGGGCTCGCCCGACATCAATCATCCAGCGTGTGGCCGACGTCGCCGAGGTGGCGCATCTGGTCACGTACATCGCGTCGCCGTTTTCTTCGGCCACCACGGGTGCGGCCTTGCGCGTGGATGGCGGCGTCGTCGACAGTATGGCGATCTGAACCCCGAATACTCTGGAGACACGTTTATTTATGGCAACTGCATCAGCAACGATCGACATCCCGGCTTCGGCCGATCAGGTCTGGCAATTAATTGGCGGCTTCAACACGCTGCCGGACTGGCTGCCGTTCATTCCCAACAGTGAACTGAGCGAAGGCGGGCGCGTGCGCACCCTGCAAACCGCCGATGGCGCGGTGGTGATTGAACGACTGCAAGCCTTCGACAACGCCGCCAGGACCTATAGCTATTCGATCGAACAGGCGCCGTTTCCGGCCACCGATTACCTGGCGACGATCAAGGTCGAAGCCCACGGGCAGGGCGCGCGGGTGACGTGGTCGGGTCGCTTTACCGCCAAAGGCGTGAGCGATGAGGAAGTGGTGGCGCTGTTCAATGGCATCTACCAGGGTGGTCTTGAGGCACTGCGGGCGAACTACCCCGCGTGATGTGACAAAGATCCCCCTATGTGAGCGGCGGTGCGACGATTCGACTTGCTCGCGAATGCGGTGTGTCATCCAAAGGAGATGTCGACTGATCCGACGCATTCGTGAGCAAGCCCACTCCCACAGGGGGGGCATGTCCTGTCAGGTATTGGCGATCAAACTCTGCCGACAATCCAGCACCAGCTTCGCGCCCCCCAACTCACTGCTGCCCACCTCAAGCGTGAAGCCATGCAGGCTGACAATCGCCGCGACAATTGACAAGCCCAGGCCAAAGCCGCTTTGCGGCTGCCCGCCCTCGGCCCGATAAAAACGCTGGAACACCGCTTCGCGCTCGGCTTCGGGAATCCCCGGTCCGGAATCGTGGACCTCGATCCGCGTATGCCCGCCGTCATTCACACCGCGCAGAATCACCGTGCCGCCGACCGGGGTGAACTTGATCGAGTTGCTCAACAGATTCGCCAGCGCTTCGAACAGCAGCGCCCGGTCACCATTCAAGGGTGGCAGGGTTTCCGGCATGTTCAGCACGAACAGCAGTTCGCCTTCCTCGGCCAGCGGCAGGTAAAACTCATGCAGTTCTTCGAGCAATTTCACCGGATCAAGCTCGATAAAACCTGAGCGGCGCTGACGGTCTTCCAGCTCGGAAATCCGCAGCAATCCGCGAAACCGCGCCATCAGCGTGTCCGCCTCGGCCAGCACCAGATCCAGTTGCGCTGCTTCCTGCGAGCCTTCGCCAGCCTGCTGCTGCATGCGATACAACTGCGCCCGCAAACGCGTCAGCGGCGTGCGCAAGTCATGCGCGATGTTGTCGCACACACCTTTGACTTCATGCATCAGGCGTTCGATGCGATCGAGCATCGCGTTGACGATGGCGGCGAGCATGTCCAGTTCATCGCGGCGGTTGGACAGCGGCAAGCGGTGGGTCAGGTCACCGGCGACGATCGCCTGGGCGCTGTCCTGAATCGCGCGGATGCGGCGCATCGGTCGGCGGCGCAGTAGATGCCAACCGGCAATCCCCGGCAGAATCGTCAGCGACACGCCCCAGAACAACGCATGCAGAATGATCCGCGTCACCGCGAACAGCGAACCGTTGTCGCGCAGCAACACCAGCCAGCGACCGTCACGGGTCTGGGTCGCCACGGCGTCGCAGCTGTCGGCGGGCAGGGTCGGGTCGTCGGAGTCGGCGCAGTCATCCAGCGTGTGGATCTTGCCGTCCAGCGGCAGGCCTTCGGGCAGTTGCTGCAAGGCGCCACCGAGGTACACGCCCTGGGCGTCGAACAGGCCATAGGCGTCGATGCCACGGATGTCGAAGGTCATGCTGGCGGCGAGCGCTTCTTCCAGTTGCTCTCCGCGAAAGTGCGAAAACAGATGCTGGCGTTGCATCAGCGAATGCTTGGCGAGGTTGTCGAGGTAACCGGAAACCTCGAAATACATGACCCCCATGAGGATCGCGCTCCACGCCACGAACAGCGAACTGTACAGCGCCAGCAGACGACTGCTGGAAGAGCGCCAGCCGTCAGACGGGTTCGGCAATGACATAACCCGAGCCCCGTACCGTGCGAATCAACGGGACATTGCCCACCGCGTCGATCTTCTTGCGCAAACGACCGATGTGTACGTCGATCAGGTTGGTGCCCGGGTCGAAGTGATAACCCCAGACTTCTTCGAAAATCATCATTCGCGACAGGATCTGTCCACTGTTGCGCATGAGGAATTCCAGCAGCTTGTATTCGGTCGGCAGCAGCGTCAGCACCTGCTCGGCGCGGCGCGCTTCGTGGCTGATCAAATCCAGCTCGAGGTCGGCGACCTGCAGGGTGGTGGCCTGTGTGGCGACGCTGTTCTGCCGGCGCAGCAGCACTTCCACGCGCGCGGCCATCTCGTCGGTGGCGAACGGCTTGGTCAGGTAATCATCACCGCCGGCGCGCAGGCCGCGCACGCGTTCATCGACATCGGAGAGGGCGCTGATCATCAGAATCGGCGTGGCCACGCCCATGGTGCGCAGGGTGGTGACGATGGCCAGTCCATCGAGTTCCGGCAGCATGCGGTCGAGGGTGATCAGGTCGTAGTTGCCGCTGACGGCACGGTCCAGGCCTTCGCGGCCATTGTCGACCCAATCCACTTCCAGGCCATGGCTGCTGAGTTCGGCAACGATTTCACGGGCAGTCACGGCATCGTCTTCGATGGTCAAAATACGAGTCATAGAGCAGGCCTTGATCGGTTCAAACGGAATGGCAGCATTTTGCCAAGTATTTTCCGTGACGCTTTAAATTAACTTTCATGTTTTAGCTGCGATTTGCCAAGGCTGCGGAATTATTTCCGAGAGCGTTGATATCATCTAGCCATAATTTCCGACAGGAGTGGTTCCGTGCGTACTTCGATTCGCCCCGGCTGGATGCCGATCACCGGTTTGTTGCTGATGCTGCTGAGCACTGCAACCCTGGCCGCCAACACGCCGTGTTCCGGGAAAAAGGGCGGTATCGATCGCTGCGACGGCGATCTGTTTTTGTGCAATGACGGCTCCATCAGTGGCTCGAAGAAAAGTTGTGCGGCGATGTTCGGGATCAAGGGGCAGGCGCGTCCACAGCAGTTTCTGCAAAGTGATGATGGCTGCACCTGCGGTAGCGGCTCGTTCTGCACCGGGCCGCGTGGCGGGGTGTACTGCCTGACGCCAAGCGGAAACAAAAGCTACAAGCGCAAATGACTGCGCTTTGTGCCAATGCATAAAACCCGCTGCTTTCAGTGCATTGTTGCAAATTGCAATGAGTGGAGAAGTTCAGTCTTTTTAACCTGTTGAAATTTAACGATTTATTTAAAGTTGGCAAATGGCACGGTCGCTGCAATTCATCCGTTGACGAGTTGTAACACCATTTTTCATGCCTGGAGCACTACAACAATGAATAGATCCTCTGATGGGTTTTATCCTGCCTTCGAAGGAGAGTCGAGCAACGTGTCAGGCGTGTCCTGGGGCGCGATTTTCGCGGGCGCGGCGGCGGCCGCAGCACTGTCGATGATTTTGGTGCTGCTCGGCTTCGGTTTGGGATTCTCTGCCGTTTCACCCTGGGCCGGGGAGGGCGTCAGCGCCAAGAGCCTGGGGATTTCAACGATTGTCTGGCTGGCGGCAACGCAAATCATCGCGTCGGGTCTGGGTGGCTACATCGCCGGTCGTCTGCGGGTGAAGTGGGCCAACATGCACGGTGATGAAGTGTATTTCCGTGATACTGCCCATGGCTTTCTCGCCTGGTGTGTCGCCACGCTGGTGACCGCCGTTCTGGTGGTCGGCTCGGTCAGCAGTGTCATCAGTGGCGGTGTGCAGGCCGGTGCCAGTGTGGCCGGTGGTGCCGCAGCTGCCGCGACTCAAGCGGCCGGTTCTGCTGCCGCGAACACCAGCAGTGACCAGTACGGTTACTTTGTCGACAGCCTGTTTCGCGATGATCGTCCGGCATCCGTCAGCGATGACGCTGCCCATGGCGCCGTGACCCGGATCTTCGCCCAGAGCCTGGCCAACGGCCAACTCAGCCCTGAAGACCGTACCTACCTGGCGCAACTGGTCGCACAACGGACCAACCTGAGTCAGGCCGATGCCGAGCGTCGTGTCGACGAAGTCTACGCCCGTACCCAGAAAGCCATCGCCGACGCCAAAGTCAAAGCCCAACAGGCTGCCGACACCGCCGCCAAAGTCGCTGCCTGGACTTCGCTGTGGATGTTCATCGCGCTGCTGGCCGGTGCGTTCTTCGCCAGCCTCGCCGCGACCTTCGGCGGTCGTCGCCGGGATGCGGTCGAGTACGTTGAAGTCGAGACCTACGCCACTACCACCACGCTGCCACCCGTTCGTTAAGCAAGGAGAATCACCATGCGCTCATTACTGCTGTTTTTCCTCGGCGTGCCGATCCCGATCATCATCCTGATCGCCCTGTTCGTACACTGATCCCTCTGAGGCGAATGCCTCGGCCGCTTTCATTTCACGGTGGAAGCGGCTTTTTGCTTTCTGGCATCCAACAAGGCGAGAATCGGCGGCTGAAGCGTAGCGCTTCATACCGCGACCCTCTATTTAAGGAAAAGTACGTTGGACAAGAAGGAAATCAAACGTCAGGTGGTGCAGATGCTGGAGGCCGGGCGCTCGAAAACCGAGACCTTCCAGGCGCTGTCCGGTGGCGCGGTCAAGGACAAGGTGCTGGCCTACTGGATTGGCTCCCATCCGGATCCGCAATTGCTTGAGCGTCATGCCGGCAAGATCAAGGTACTGCTCGGGCTGGTCTACGTGCAGGCATTGATCGGGTTGGTCGGCGGCTTTTTGCTGGGGCTGACCATCAGCAGCGGTTTTGCCATCGTCCTGGGATTGCTCGCCGGCGGTGTGCCGCTGCTGTTCGCCTGGGGCTTCTACCGCAACTCGGCGCAGACTTACACCGTCTACATGCTGCTTTCGATCAGCCAGGTGCCACGGCTGTTCAAAGATTACGCCGAAGACCCGGTGGCGGTGATTATCGGCGTAGTGACGACATTGGCCATGGTGTTTTTTGTGGCCTGGGTGAAAAACCTGCTGTTTCCCGACCTCGGCTTCATGGGCTCGAAAAAGATCAAAGGGCAGTTCGTCTTCTCCAACTGAGATCGTTGAACAATCCAACTGCTTTCACTGGCCTGGATCAATATTTCGTCTGGCAACTTCGCCTAACGTAAATGATCCAGGCCTTTGCTGAGGTATGAACTACAGTGCTTCACGCGCATCTTGTTGCGCTGACGAAGTATCCGCGCCGACGCCCCAATCAAAGCAATAAAAGTCGACACGGTGTAGTGCAGCAAGGAGCTGACACCACCTCAACCGAACCTTCACGGATGATTGCAATGCACTGCCTAGAAAGAACTTTCGATATCCAGCCCCTGACCCAGGCGGATATGACCGTCCACATCAACGGCCAAGCGGTGACTGCCGCCATCGGCGAAACCGTCCTCAGCGTTATCCAGTCCCTCGGCGTACGCCAGATCGCGCGCAATGATCATGACCAGATCAGCGGTGCCTACTGCGGCATGGGCGTGTGCCAGTGCTGCCTGGTGAAAATCAACGGCCGCCACAAGCGCCGTGCCTGCCAGACCGTCGTGCGTGACGGCATGCAGATCGAAACCCAGGTCAATCGCGTTGTCGCGCAGGAGGTCGTATGAGCCAGCAACCGGTGATCGTCGGTGGTGGGCCGGCGGGGATGGCGGCGGCCATCGAACTGGCGCGCCACGGGGTGCGTTGCACGTTGCTCGAAGAAGCTTCACGCCTGGGCGGTGTGGTCTATCGCGGGCCGTTGCGCGACGGTGTGCAATTGGATTATCTGGGGCCACGTTATTCCGAGGCACTGGGCAAACTGCACGGTGATTTCCAGGAGCAGGCCGGGCTGATCGACGTACGCCTGAACCATCGCGTGGTCGGTGCCGAAGGCACTCGCGCACTGGTAGTGCTGGATGGCGACGAGCAACTGCACGAAATCCATTACCCGCAGCTGCTGCTGGCCGCTGGTTGTCATGAACGCAGCGTGCCGTTCCCCGGCTGGACACTGCCGGGGGTGATCATGCTCGGCGGCCTGCAACTGCAAATCAAAAGTGGCGTGGTCAAGCCGCGGGGGCCGGTGATCATCGCGGGCACCGGGCCGTTGCTGCCACTGGTGGCGACCCAGTTGCACGCGTCCGGCGTCAAGGTTGCGGGCGTGTATGAAGCCTGCGCGTTCGGCAAGATCGCCCGCGAAAGCCTGGCGCTGCTGAACAAACCGCAGCTGTTCCTCGATGGCCTGAGCATGCTCGCTTACCTGAAACTGCACGGCATCCCGATGAACTACGGCTGGGGCGTGGTCGAAGCGCACGGCGACGCAGAGCTGAAAAGCGTCACGGTGGCACCGTACTCGGCCACCTGGGAGCCGGATCTGACGCGCATCGAACGTTTCGAAGCCCAGACCCTGGCCGTCGGCTACGGTTTCATTCCGCGCACTCAACTCAGTCAGCAAATGGGCCTGGATCACGGTTTCAGTGACGACGGTTACCTGCGCGCCAATTCGAACGACTGGCAGCAAAGCAACGAGCCGCACGTGCACCTGGCCGGCGACATGGGCGGGATTCGCGGCGGTGAAGCGGCGATGCTCGCGGGCAAGATCGCCGCGACCTCGATCCTGCTCCAGCGCGAGATTATCGAAGAAGAGCTGGCGCGGGTGCGGCGCGACCGCTTCTTGAGCAAACTGAAAGCCATCGTGCGCTTTCGGGCGGCGGTGGATCGCTACACCGAACGCGGGGTCGGCCAGACTGCGCTGCCGGCCGCTGACACAGTGATCTGCCGTTGCGAACACGCCACTCGCGCCGACATCGATCTGGCGCTGGAGCAGGGCGTGCAAGACATCGCCAGCCTGAAGATGCGCACCCGGGTGAGCATGGGTGATTGTCAGGGGCGGATGTGCGTCGGTTACTGCAGCGATCGCCTGCGCCAGGCCACCGGCCGCAAGGACGTTGGCTGGTTGCGGCCGCGTTTCCCGATCGATCCGATTCCTTTTTCCGCGTTCCAGTCCGTCGGCACGGAGGCCGCTTCCCATGAGTAAGTTCTATGACGTGATCATTGCCGGCGGCGGCGTGATCGGGGCGTCCTGCGCCTATCAATTGTCCAAGCGCCAAGGCCTCAAGGTCGCGCTGATCGACGCCAAGCGCCCAGGCAACGCGACCCGCGCTTCGGCCGGTGGCTTGTGGGCCATCGGCGAGTCGGTGGGGCTGGGCTGCGGGGTGATTTTCTTCCGCATGATGTCGGCCAGCCGCAAGCGCGAAACCCAGGGCGCGGCGGTGGCGGTGGACGCCAGCACGCCGCACATTCTGCCGGAGTCGTTCTTCGATTTCGCCTTGCAGTCCAACGCGCTGTACCCGGCGTTGCACCGTGAGCTGAAAGACAACCACGGGATGGATTTCAAGTTCGAAAAGACCGGGCTGAAATTTGTCATCTATGACGATGAAGACCGGCTCTACGCCGAGCACATCGTCGGCTGCATTCCGCACCTCGCTGATCAGGTGCGCTGGCTTGATCAGGCGGCGCTGCGCGAGGCTGAACCGAGCGTCAGCCACGAGGCCCGTGGTGCGCTGGAGTTTCTCTGCGATCACCAGGTCAGCCCGTTCCGCCTCGCCGATGCCTACATGGAAGGCGCGCGGCAGAATGGCGTGGACATTTACGTCAACACCAACGTCACCGGCGTGCTGCACCACGGCAGCCGTGTGACCGGCGTGCAGACGGCCGAGGAGGGCGTGTTCCACTGCAAGACCTTGATCAACGCCGCCGGTGCCTGGGCAGCAGACTTGAGCGAGTGGGCCACCGGCGTACGCATTCCGGTGAAACCGGTCAAGGGCCAGATCCTGCTGACCGAACGCATGCCGAAGATCCTCAACGGCTGCCTGACCACCAGCGATTGTTACGTGGCGCAGAAGGACAACGGCGAGATCCTGATCGGCAGCACCACCGAAGACAAGGGCTTCGACGTCACGACTACCTATCCGGAAATCGCCGGACTGGTGCAGGGCGCGGTGCGCTGTCTGCCGGAGCTCAAGGACGTCAATCTCAAGCGCACCTGGGCCGGCCTGCGTCCGGGCTCGCCGGATGAACTGCCAATTCTCGGGCCAATGCGTGGGGTGGAGGGTTATCTGAATGCCTGCGGGCACTTTCGCACCGGCATCCTGACCTCGGCGATTACCGGGGTGCTGCTGGACAAACTGGTCAACTACGAAGCGCTGCCACTGGATATCACGCCGTTTCTGGCGGATCGCTTTGAGGTCACACCGGTGAAGCAAGAGCGCGAGCTGGAACTGGCCTGACCTAAGTCCAACACCCTCCCCGTGGGAGCGGGCTTGCTCGCGAATGCACTCTGTCGGTTGCAGCTGCGTTGTCTGACACAGCGCCTTCGCGAGCAGGCTCGCTCCTGCATTGATCAATGTCATACCGATCATTTGCGCACGACACCAACCCCTGTGGGAGCGGGCTTGCTCGCGAAGAGGCCGGCACAATCAACATCGCGTCGTCTGACCTGACGCATTCGCGAGCAGGCTCACTCCCACATTGGTTATGTGGTGTTCGG